>NZ_JAAKEH010000048.1:0-21991 GCF_011039095.1 Desulfovibrio sp. ZJ200
AAAATCCAAGTCCGCGATGAAATCGGCGGGGACAAAATCCCGTAACAGCGATTCCACCATTTCAGGATTGCTGAAAAACTGCTTGTACGCGGAATCATGCGGCACGCGTTCTTTTCCCATAACTATCCTATCTGAGTAATGCCCGATGGGCAAGATGCCGGACAGATGGAGATATTCATGTTTTCAATGGAAATTACACCTTAACCATCTGAAATTCAAATCAGAGAGAGCGGAGGATCGTATGGAGGCAGTTATTTTACCAACCTGACTTTTTCATCCAGCCGTGCCGTACCAACCGCAGAAGAAAACCGCCCTGTAACTGTGGCCGCGCGCTACCTGATCCGGGCCCGGCCTGACACTTGCCAATCGGGCAGGAAGGGTTTATCTGAAAAGGGAACCCCGGCTCCTGCGTCAACAGAAACCGGGGCTGGCACGGCGCGGTTTGCGCCCCCGTGCACGGCTACCTACTAGGTGACTAAACCGTTCGGCCCCGTATCAGTGCTCGCTGATACGGGGCCAGCCTTTTATGGCCGACTGTCGCCCCGCAGCAGCAGGGCGAGGAGTACCAGCAACACCAGGACGACAAAGCGTCTCATGCGGCACCCCCTTTGATGGTTTGCGCCGTGCCGGGCGCAGATCAGGGAGGGGGTAGCCGTGCCCGTTCCGTATATGCCGATTCTCCCCGCCCGGCAATGTTTTCTGCGGGCGTGCCGCGCAATCACATCTCCGAAATGGAGACGGGCAAGCGGCCCATCGGCAGGCAGACGGCCCGCAGATTGACCGATGTGCTGAACACCGATCCCCGCATGTTTTTGTCGGCCTGGAGCGTTGAGCTCATTTCATGAGCAAAACGCTCTACTTGCCCAGCACTTCCAGGGTGGCCTGGGCGATCTGCAATTCCTCGTTGGTGGGGATGATCAGCACAGGGATTTTGCTGTCCGGGGTGGAGATGGCGCGCGCGCCGGGCTTGCGCGTATTGTTTTCCGCGGGGTCAAGCCTGATGCCCAGGCCGTCCAGGCCCTCGCAGACAGCGGCGCGCACGATATCGTCATTTTCGCCGATGCCCGCGGTAAAGACCAGGGCGTCCACCTTGCCGTCCAGCAGAAAGACATAGGAGCCCAGGGTCTTCCTGATGCTGCGCACCAGCATCCTGAGAGCCAGCTCGGCGCGCTTGTCGCCCTTTTCCACCTGGGCGTGCACGTCGCGCATGTCCGTGTAGCCGCACAGGCCGAGCAGGCCGGATTTTTTATTCATCAAAATGTCGGCCTCAGCCGGGCCGAGCCCTTTCTTTTCCATGACAAAGGGCACAATGGCCGGGTCAATGCTGCCGCAGCGCGTGCCCATGATCAGGCCTTCCAGCGGGGTCAGGCCCATGCTGGTGTCAAAGCATTTGCCATCCCTGACGCAGCTCATGGATGAGCCGTTGCCCAGATGCATGGTGATGGAGCGCAGCTCGCCCAGCGGTTTTCCCAGATATTCGGCGGTCTTTCTGGCAATATACTTGTGGGAAGTGCCGTGGAAGCCGTAGCGGCGGATTTTGAGCTCCTCATACAGCTCGCAGGGCAGGGCGTACATATAGGCTTCCGGCGGCATGCCCATGCCGAACTCCGTATCGAAGACCGCCACGTTGGGCACGCCCGGGAAGAGCTTTTCCGCCACCTCAATGCCCATCAGGTTGGCCGGGTTATGCAGGGGGCCGAGCAAAAAGCACTCTTTGATGATGTCCTTGACATGTTGATCCACGAGCACCGGGTCGGTGATGGACTCGCCGCCGTGCAGCACGCGGTGGCCGATGGCGAAAATTTCGCTTTTGTCTTTGATCACCCCGATTTTCGGATCGGTGAGCAGAGCAATGACCAGCTCCATGGCCTGCACATGGGTGGGGAAGGGCGCTTCGCGGATTGTTTTTTCCGCTTTGTCCGTATCCGGCGCGATTTTGTGGGTCAGGCAGCCGTTCTCCTGCCCGATGCGCTCGGCCACGCCGGAACAGAGCACGGTTTGGGTGTCCATTTCCAAAAGCTGATATTTGCACGACGAGGAGCCCGCGTTGATCACCAGAACTTTCATATTTTTTCCTTTGTCTGCCTGTTTGTTAGAGCATTTTCTCTTTGAAAATGCTCTGCTGACGCGAAAGCGGCAGCCGCCGCAACGCGGCGTACATTCAGACGAAAACCGCGTTTTTCGCCTGAATGCCACCTTTGACTTTCATAAAAAGTCAAAGGTAATCCGCTCTAGCTCATTTCATGAGCAAAAACGCTCTAAAATGAAAAGGACAGGAGCGCAGCCGCGCCCCTGCCCTGCAAACGGTTTTTCAGGCTTTTTCGGCAGAAGCCTGCACGGCCGTGATGGCCACGGTGTTTACAATGTCCGGCACAGTGCAACCGCGGGAGAGATCATTGACCGGCTTGTTCAGGCCCTGGAGCACCGGGCCGATGGCCACGGCCTGGGCCGCGCGCTGCACGGCTTTGTAGGTGTTGTTGCCCGTGTTCAGATCCGGGAAGATGAAGACCGTGGCCTTGCCGGCCACCAGGCTGTCCGGCATCTTGGTCTTGGCCACAGTGGGGTCAATGGCCGCGTCGTACTGCAAGGGGCCTTCCAGGGCCAGATCCGGAGCCATCTCCCTGGCGATGCGGGTGGCTTCAACCACCACGTCCACGTCCGCCCCCTTGCCGGAGGTGCCGGTGGAATAGGAAAGCATGGCCACGCGCGGCTCAATGCCGAAAACCTCGGCCGTATGGGCCGAGGCCACCGCGATTTCCGCCAGTTGCTGCGCCGTGGGGTTGGGGTTCACCGCGCAGTCGCCGAAGGCCAGCACCCGATCCTTGAGGCACATCAGAAAGACCGAGGAAACCACGGAGTAGCCGGGCTTGGTCTTGATGAACTCAAAAGCCGGGCGGATGGTGTGCGCCGTGGTGTTCACCGAGCCGGAAACCATGCCGTCGGCGTCGTCCTTCTTGACCATCATGGTGGCGAAGTACGTGGCGTCGCTCATCACGTCGCGGGCGTGCTCCAGGGTGATGCCCTTGGCTTTGCGCAGCTCGTAGTAGGTCTGGGCATAGTCGTCGAATTTGGGCGATTTCACGGGGTCGATCAGGGTGGCCCCGCTGATGTCCAGGCCCAAGTCGCTGGCTTTTTTGCGGATTTTGTCCACGTTCCCGAGCAGAATGATCTCCGCCACCTCGCGCCGCAGCAAAATGTCCGTGGCCTGAAGGATGCGGCCTTCCGTGCCTTCAGCCAGGACAATGCGCATTTTGCGGCTTTTGGCGCGCTCGATCAGCTCGAATTCGAACATCATGGGCGTCATGCGGCTGCTGCGTTTGCAGACCAGACGGTTGGCGATTTCCTTGCCGTTGACATGGTGCTCGAAAAGGCCCAGCACCGTGCTGATCTTGCGCATGTCCCCGGGCTCGATCAGGCCGTACACTTCCTGCAGGGCCAGGATGGCCCTGTAGGTATGAAACTCGGTGAGCAGAATGGGCAGGGGCGAGCCGCTCCAGCCGTCGATCAGGTTGCGGACTTCCTCCGGGGGCCGCAGGCCGCCGGTGAGCAGAACGCCCGCAATGTCCGGCTTGGAGGAGGACAGGCGCGAGGCGATGGACGCCAGCAGAATGTCCGTGCGGTCGCCCGGCGAGATGACCAGCTGATCCTTGGCGATATATTGCAGAAAATGCTCCACATGCATGGCCGCCACCAGATAGTCGCCCACCAGGGTGTCCATGCGGTTCGCGCCGAAAAGGACTTCGGCCTGCAGGCCCTTTTTCACGTCGCCCATTGTGGCCCGGCCGATGGCCGGATCATTGGGCACCGCGTAAATCAGGGCCGGGCGGCCTTCCTGGCTGAACTGGGCGCGCAGCTCGTCCAGATCGGTCTGGGAAAGATGGGCCCGGTTGATGATCGTGGCGATCACGTCCAGAGAATACGGCTCCAGACTGTCCATGGTCATTTGCAGTGACTGGCGCACCTCCTCGGCCGTGGCAGTGTCCCCGCTGGTCACCAGCATGACCGGGCAGCCCAGATTGGCCGCGATTTCGGCGTTGAGCTCAAACTCGAAAACCGGGTCCTTGCCCAGAAAATCCGTGCCCACGCAGAGCACGAAATCGTGCTTCAGGAGGATTTTTTTGAATTTCTGGATAATATTTTCCAGAAGCAGATTGCGCGAGCCCTGATTGATGATTTCGCGCGCTTCGCGGTGGGTGTAGGCGAAAGTGTCTTTATAATCCATCTCCAGCCGGAAATGCTCCAGCATCAGATTGATGTCCGGGTCGCGGTCGTCCAGTTGGGGCTCGTTGATGATCGGGCGAAAGATCGCCACATTGCGCATATTGCGGCTGAGCATCTGCATGGTGCCCAGCGCAATGGCGCTTTTGCCCGTCAGCGGCCCGGTGGCCGTGAGATAAAGAGCGTTATGCATACGTTCTCCGTTGCCTGGCGGCATTCGGCGTGCATTTTTCTCAATGCGGCCGGTTCTGTTCTTCGAGTATGGTGCTTTTGAAACGCTCGCTCCGGCGCGTAGAGCGTTTGGCTGATTTCATTGGCAAAACGCTCCAGGGCAGAGTACCTTTGAGATTGTCCAATCTTAAAGTGTTGAAGACGTCCGGCATGCAGCTCGGGCCTTGCCCGTAAAGCTCCAGGATTCGTTCAGGGGCAAGGCGGGAGCGCAAATGTATTGCGCGTATGCTTTCGCAGCGGGCGTCCGCTTTGTGCGTCACGAGCCTGCGCTCTTGCGGCTGCCGGAAGCGAGGGCTTTTCAAAAGGCAACATGCTCTGAAAACGTGAAGGGCGCGGCGTGTCCGCGCCGCGCCCTGCCTGTTGCGTATTCCGACGCGGCCCGCGCGTCGCGCGGGCCGCATTTCATCCGGCATTTCCCGCATCCGTCCGGCGGAAGGCAGTCAGAGCGCGTGCTCCTGCCTGCTTCGGATCGGCGCGGATTTTTCTCCGCGGCGGCCTGCTATTCCACTTCCGGCGCGCTTGCCGCCGGCGCGGGATGGGGCATGTCCGCCAGTTGCTTGTACAGCGCGTAGCGCTCCGCATATTCCTTGGCCAGTTCGGCTTTGAGTTGCTTGGAGATTTCCGGCTTGGTCTTGTCCAGAGAGGCAAAGCGCACTTCGCCCTGCAGGAATTCCTGCATGCCCGCGCCGGGCGCTTTGGAGTCAAGCTGGAAGGGATTCTTGCCCTCCCTGGCCAGATCCGGGTTGTAGCGGTACAGGGGCCAGTAGCCGGTCTGCACGGCCATTTTGGCTTCTTCCATGCTCTTGCCCATGCCCTTGCGCAGGCCCTGGTTGATGCAGGGCGAGTAGGCGATGATCAGCGAGGGGCCCTTGTAGGCCTCGGCTTCGCGGAAGGCCTTGAGCACCTGCTGCTTGTCCGCGCCCATGGCCACGGAAGCCACATAGACGTAGCCGTAGGTCATCATCATGCGCCCCAGATCCTTTTTGCGGGTGCGCTTGCCCCCGGCCGCGAACTGGGCCACCGCGCCCAGAGGCGTGGATTTGGAGGACTGGCCGCCGGTATTGGAGTACACTTCGGTATCCAGCAGCAGCACGTTGATGTCGTCGCCCGAGGCCATCACATGATCCAGGCCGCCGTAGCCGATGTCGTAGCCCCAGCCGTCGCCGCCGAAGACCCAGACGCTCTTCTTGGTGTACAAGTCGTCCATATCCCAGAGCTGGCGGGCCAGAGGGCTGTCGAAGCCGTCCAGGTTGGCCAGGATTTTCTCGCCGTATTCGCGGGAGCCCTGGGGATCGTCCTTGTGATCATGCCAGCCCTGCAGGGCTTCCCTGAGCCCGGCGGGGACATTCTCCTGCTTCAGGGCCTCTTCCACAATCATGGCCAGGCGGGCGCGGCGCTGCACATAGGCCAGGCCGATGCCGCAGCCGTATTCGGCCGCGTCTTCAAAGAGCGAGTTGCCCCAGGCCGGGCCGAAGCCGTCCTTGTTGGTGCAGTAGGGAGTCGTGGGCGAGGACGCGCCCCAGATGGAGGAGCAGCCCGTGGCGTTGGCCACGACCATCCGCTCGCCGAACAACTGGGTGAGCAGCTTGACGTACGGCGTCTCGCCGCAGCCGCCGCAGGCCCCGGAGAATTCGTGCAGGGGCTGCTGCAGCTGCGAGCCCTTGAGCGTGTCGCGGGGCAGCAGATTGTCCTTGAGGGAGATATGCTCCTCGGCGAATGCCAGGTTGGCTTTCTGGGTTGCCAACTGGCTTTCCAGGGGCTTCATGACCAGGGCCTTTTCCTTGGCCGGGCACACGTCGGCGCAGGAGCCGCAGCCGACGCAGTCTTCGGGATAGACCTGGATGCGCACCTTGAGGCCCTTGAGCTCCTTGCCGGTGGCGTCCTTGGTTTCAAAGCTCGCGGGCGCGCCCTGCAGCTCGTCCTCGGTGGCCAGCACCGGGCGGATGGTGGCGTGCGGGCAGACAAAGGAGCACTGATAGCACTGGATGCAGTTCTGCGGCTGCCATTCCGGGATGTTGATGGCCACGGCCCGCTTTTCGCACGCGGTGGTGCCCAGGGGCATGAAGCCCGCGGGCTCCATGGCCGAGACCGGCAGCTGGTCGCCGCGCATGGAAAGGATGGGGCGCACCACGTCGCGGATGTACTCGTCATCGCCGCAGTGGCAGGACTCGGCGCCCTGCGTGGCGTCGGCCCAGGATGCGGGATAGCGGATTTCCTCCAGCGCGTTCGCGCCCTTGTCCACGGCCGCGATGTTCATGTTCACAATCTTGTCGCCCTTGAGCCCGTACGTCTTCTTGATGGATTCCTTGAGCAGCTCCACGGCCCTGTCGAAATCAATGACGTTGGCCAGCTTGAAGAAAGCCGTCTGCATGATCATGTTGATGCGGCCGCCGAGGCCCACTTCCTGAGCGACTTTCACGGCGTCCACGTTGTAGAATTTAAGCTTCTTGCGGGCAATGATCCGCTTCATGGCCGCGGGCAGGTGGCTTTCCATGTCCGCCAGGGACCAGTTGGAGTTGAGCACAAAGGTGCCGCCCTCCTTGATGCCGTCCAGCACGTCGTACATATTCACATAGGCGGCCTTGTGGCAGGCAATGTAGTCGGCCTGGGTGATCAGGTAGGAAGACTGGATGGGCTGTTTGCCGAAGCGCAGATGCGAGACGGTCAGGCCGCCGGATTTCTTGGAGTCATAGGCAAAGTAGGCCTGAGCGTACATATCGGTGTTGTCGCCGATGATCTTCACGGCCTGCTTGTTGGCGCCCACGGTGCCGTCGGAGCCGATGCCGAAGAATTTGCACTGCACGGTGCCCGCGGGCACGGTGTCGATCTCGTCTTCCACGTCAAGGGAAAGATTGGTCACATCGTCCTTGATGCCCACGGTGAAGTGGTTCTTGGGCTGCAGGCCGAGCATGTTGTCGAACACGGCCTTGGCCATGCCCGGCGTGAAATCCTTGGAGCCCAGGCCGTAGCGGCCGCCCACGATGGTGGGCGCCTCGCCCTTTTCCAAAAAGGCGGTGCAGACATCCTGGTACAGCGGATCGCCCAGGGCGCCCGGCTCCTTGGTGCGGTCCAGCACGGAGAGAGCGGTGACCGTGGCCGGAAGGGCGCGCAGCAAATGCTCGGTGGAGAAGGGGCGGTACAGGCGCGTTTTGATCAGACCCACGCGCTGATCGCGGCTGTTCAGGTAATTGACCGTTTCCTCGAGGACTTCGCAGGAGGAACCCATGCTGATAACCACGCGGTCGGCTTCCGGATGGCCCACATAGTCGAAGAGGCGGTAGCGGCGGCCGGTGACGGATTCCACCTTTTTCATGTTTTCCAGCACAATGGCGGGCACGGCCTCGTAATAGAGGTTGGAGGCCTCGCGGTTCTGGAAATAAATATCCGGGTTCTGGGCCGTGCCGCGGATGTGCGGATGCTCCGGATTCATGGCGCTGGCGCGGAATTCCTCGACCTTGTCCCAGTTCACCAGGCCGCGGATGTCCTCGTAATCAATGACTTCAATCTTCTGCACCTCATGGGAGGTGCGGAAGCCGTCAAAGAAATGGCAGAAGGGCACGCTGGAATCAATGGCCGAAAGATGGGCCACCAGCGCAAGATCCATGCACTCCTGCACCGAGGAGGAGCAGAGAAAAGCGAAGCCGGTCTGGCGACAGGCCATCACGTCTTGCTGATCGCCGAAAATGGACAGGGCGTGGGAGGCCAGAGCGCGGGCCGCCACATGAAAAACGCCGGGCAAAAGTTCGCCGGCGATTTTATACATATTGGGAATCATCAGCAAAAGGCCCTGGGAGGCCGTGAACGTGGAGGTCAGGCTGCCCCCGGCGAGCATGCCGTGCACAACGCCCGCCGCGCCTGCTTCCGATTGCATTTCGCGCACAATGACCGTCTGCCCCAGCAGATTTTTTTTGCCCTGGGCCGCCATCTCGTCCATAACTTCGCCCATGACCGAAGAAGGGGTGATGGGGTAAATGGCTGCCGTTTCCGACAGGGCGTAGGCAATATGCGTGGTGGCGTTATTGCCGTCCATGGTTTTCATTTTAGCCATCTGTTCCTCCTTGGCGCCGCCCTGGCGCGCAATGTTGGTTCCCAATGAATTGCCGGGGCCGTGCTCCGGCTGTCTGGTCTTGTGGTGCGAAAAAGGCGCGTTGCCGGGGTGCGGAGCGTGCTGACGCATGTGCCGGCGTGCCCGCGCGCGGCGGTTTTGAAAAAAATTCGTCTCGTCCCAGGATGCGGATCAAGATGCGGATGAAGCAGTTTAGCCAATCCCACCGTGCTCGTCCATTAAAAATGGGCTGCCGCAACCGCCTGAAGCGGCGCAATGCCGTGCCCGGCGGGAAGCCGTGCCGGAACGGGCCGCCGGTTTGCCCGCAGGGAGTCTGGGCCGGGGCTTGCAAAAGGGCGAATCCTGCGCGGCCCCTCTTGCTCTGTTGGATTGCTTGCCAAGCCTCTAGCACAAAATTGTTTGTTTGAACAGTCAAAAAATCGTATTTTGGGTGAAATTATTTTTTTGTTGCGATTGCGCCATGTTACCGGGTGCGAGGCGACGCCCTGGAGCATGGTGCGTGTGAAACGCGCGCTCCGGCGCGCATACCACAGCTCCGCGCCCGCTGGCGCCGGCAGGAGCGTCGGGCGCGGAGCTGCAAGAGTCTATGCGTAAAAGCGAAGTTATGGTTTCAGACCCATCTTGTTGAGGGCCTGCATGCCGCCCGTGGAATTGACGGTGTCCGTAATTCCGTTGCGGGCCAGAATCAGCAGGCTGTCGTAAGCGCGCAGGCCCGTGTTGCAGATCAGGGCCACCGGGCGATCCCTGGGCACTTCGTCGATTCTGGCCGCCATTTCTTCCAGGGGAATGGAATGCCATTCCGGGTGCTCGGCCTGCATGGCCTGACCGGCCTTGGCCGGGCGGGCGTCAATAAAGAAGACGCTGTTCCGGTCCCGGTTTTTCCAGAGCTCCATGAATTCGTCGCCGGTGACGGGCTTGAAGCGGCCTGCGAGCACGTTGTCCGCCACATTGGCCACCACGTTGACCACGTCCATGGCCGAGGCGAACGGCGGCGCGTAGGCGATTTCCAGATTGGAAATATCCTCCACCGTGGGCCTGGCATATTGCAGGACCCCGGCCACTGCGTCCACTCTGGCCTTGAGAGCGTCGCCCGCCGGCCCGGCGCCCTGAATGCCCAGCACGCGCCTGTCGGCTTTGTCCACAACCAGCTCCAGGCTCATCATATCCTTTTCGGGATAGAAGTGAGCGCGATCCAGTTGCTCCACGCTGACGCTCACGGCGTCAAAGCCTTCCTTGCGGGCGCGCTCAAGCGTGAGGCCCGCGCCGCAGAAGGAAAGGCCGAAAAGTTTCACCGCCCAGGCGCCCACATAGCCCGGGAAGACCGCATTGCCGCCTGCCAGATTGGTGCCGATGACGCGGCCCTGACGATTGGCCAGGCTGCCCAGGGGCAGATAGCCCGGCTTGCCGGTGATGAGGTTTTTGATGGCCACGCAGTCGCCGCCGGCGTAGATGGCCGGATCGGACGTGCGCATCTGCTCGTCCACCACCACCCCGCCGAAGGGGGCCACATCCAGGCCCGCGTCCCTGGCCAGTTGGCCGTTGGGGATGAAGCCCGCGGCAAAGATGACCAGTTGGGCGGGGAGCTCGCGCCTGTCGGTGACTACTTTGCTCACCGCGCCGTTTTTGCCTTCCAGCCTGAGCACCTTTTCAGCGGTATAGACGTCAACCTTGTGGCTTTGGCAGTCATGCGCGGCCATGCGGGCCAGCGAGCGCGAGAGCACGCCCGGCAGGATCTGATCCATCATTTCCACCACGCTGACCTTGACGCCCCACATGTCGGCCAGGGCCACGGCCGCTTCCAGGCCGATGAAGCCGCCTCCCACAATCACGGCTTCGTTGATCCTGCCCTCCTGGCAGGCCGTGCGGATCGCGTCCGCGGCCTCCAGGCGGGTGAGCGAGAGCACGTTTTGCAGGTCTTTGCCTTCCACCGGGGGCACCCGCGGGCTCGCGCCCGTGGCCAGAACCAGTTTGTCGTAGGGCAGTTTTTCTTCCTTGCCGCTGACCACATCCCTGACCAGCAGGGTTTTGCCCTGGCGGTCGATGGCCAGGGCCCTGGTCTGGTTGCGTACGGTCACGCCCTTCATGCTGCGGAAAAATTCCGGGTCGCGCACCGTATGGTAGGGGGTGGCGCGCAGATCATCCAGATTCTGCACCTCGCCGGAGACATAATAGGGAATGCCGCAGCCGCCGTAGGAAATGTAGATATTTTCGTCCACAATGGTCACGTCGGCGTCCGGCATCAGACGCTTGCAGCGGGATGCGGCTTTGGGGCCCAGGGCAACGCCGCCCACAATAAGAATTTTTTCAGGCATATCTTTTCTCCTCTTCACATAAGATTATGTTGCGGTCTGGAGAATTTTCACCCTGCTGTGGCTTTTGGAGGAAGAGAAGCCTGCGCACCCCGGATCGCGGCAATCCGCGCCGCGGCCGGGACGGCCGACACTGCCTCAGCGCCCCCGGAAACGGCGCTGATCGCCCACGCGCACGGTTATCCGCTCATTATCCATATATTCCAGCAAGGCGATAAGGTACTTGCGGGAAAGCCCAAGAATTTCCTTGAGACCGCCCACGTCAAGATTTTCATGGCTTCCGAACCATTGCCGCACCTGTTCGAGAATCGCGCCCAGGGTTGCCGCGTCGTAATACAGGCCATCCTTCACCTTGACCAGCGCCCCTTGCTCGCAGAGCAAACGCAGCACGGGCGCGGCCTCTTTGACAGTACAGCCGAGCTCTTCCAGCAGATCCCTGGCGTTGGGCGGCGTCAAGCCGGCGCGCTGATGGGCCTCCAACAGCTTTTGGCGCAGGCCCGCCTGATCCGCAGCCAGGGTCACCGTATGCCCGGGCAGGCGCAGACCTTCGCCTGCCACGGCCAGACGGCCCGCTTTCACCGCGGCGTCCAGAACCTTCTGGATCAGGCGCGGCGGCAGGTTTTTGCTCCAGGCCGCCAACAGGGCGTTGCGCGAAAAAGCTGGTTTGAGCGGTTCCTTGCAGTGCAGTTCGGCGGCGCGCGCCAGAGCGCCGGCGAGCAGCCTGTCAAAGGCCGCCTTGCTGATCCAGCAATGATTTTCCTTGTCCCAGCACAGGGCTTCGCCCTTGCCGGAAAGCAGGCTGAGGCCGGCGTCCAGCGCGCTTGCGCCGAGGCCCGTAAGCGCCTTGAGCTGCGCGCGGCTCGCCCCGCCCGCGCCGCGCAGCGCGAGCACCGCGCCGATCAGGGCGGCGCGGCTTTCGTCGCGCTGCCGTCCCCCGGTCGTGGCGGCGTGATCGCTCAAGGAGGGGAGCTGTTCCAGCAAACGCAGTTTGTCGGGCAGCTCCGGGTCTTTGCGGCGCAATTCCGGCGGCAGGGGGCTGATCAGCACGCCGCCCGCCACTGTGCGCAGGGGCGCGCAGGCCCGCAGCACGCAATGATCGCCAAAAATGCCGACCATTTCTTCCGCGAAGCGCACTTCCGCCAGAGCCGTCTCGCCGGGAGTCAGTCTGTCGCGAGCCCAAAAGACGACGCGGGCCGCGCATTCTCGCGCGCCGTGGTGAAAATGGATTTCCGCCCGCTGCCGCAAGGGGCGCGGGGCCGACGCCAGGCAGGTCAGCCTGAGCAGCCAGCGTTTGGAGGGAAAGAGCTCGCCCGGCCTGGCCAGCACAAAACCGCGCTCTATCTCCGGCACATCCAGGCCCTGCACGTTGACCGCGCAGCGTTGCCCGGCCGAAACCTTGTCCACGCTTGTGCCGTGGCGCTGCATGCCGCGCGCGCGGCCGGGCAATGCCGGCGGCATGAAGCAGATTTCGGCCCCGCTGTTCAGCGCGCCGGAAATCACGGTGCCGGTGATCACCGTGCCGTGCCCTTTCATGCTGAAGACGCGATCCACAGGCAGGCGAAAAATATCGCTGCGCCGCCGGGCGGGCTGCGCTGCGGCGTTTTGCAGGATATGGGCCCTGAGAGCGTCCAGCCCCAGGCCCGTGGCCGAGGAGACAGGAAAAAGCGGAGCGCTCTCCAGAAATGTGCCTTCCAGAAAGCGGCGAATGTCTTCTTCAACCAGCGCGAGCCATTCCGGATCAACCATGTCGATCTTGGTCAGGGCCACAAAACCGCTGTTGATGCCGAGCAGGGAGCAGATTTCCAGGTGCTCGCGAGTCTGGGGCATGACGCCCTCGTCCGCGGCAATGACCAGCATGACAAAATCCACGCCCGCCGCGCCTGCCACCATGTTTTTCACAAAGCGCTCGTGGCCGGGCACATCCACGATGCCCAGGCGTTCGCCCCCGGGCAGATCCAACCAGGCGAAGCCCAGCTCAATGGTGATGCCGCGGCGTTTTTCCTCGTCCAGGCGGTCGCAGTCCATGCCGGTGAGCGCGCGCACCAGAGAGGTCTTGCCGTGATCGATATGTCCGGCCGTGCCCAGCACAACAGCCATTGTCCGCACTCCCGCAGCCGTGATGATGTTTGCTCCAGCATACACGGGAGATTGCGGCTTTGCAAATGGCCGGAGCATAAAAAACGGGGAATGCGCAAGCGCATTCCCCGCAAGAAAAACAAGCCGGTGTGGGTATGTCCGCTCAGGCCGGGGCGTCCCCGGGTTGCTCGCGTTCCTTGATCAGGGTCAGAGCGCGCCTGGCAAGCTGCGTGACTTCCGGCTTGGAAATCTGATCGTCCGCGCCCACGCTTTCGCCCTTGTGGCGCAGCTTGTCGGTGATCAGGGAGGAAAAGAGCAGCACCGGCAGCTTTTTGAGCAGGGGATCGCTTTTGATCCGGTTGGTCAGGTTCAGGCCGTCCATGATCGGCATTTCAATGTCCGAGACCACCACATGCACAAAGTCCGTGATCGGGCGCTTTTCCTCTTCCGCGCGGCGCCGGAATTCTTCCAGCCGTTCCCAGGCCGCGCGACCGTTGGATACCACTTCCACGGTAAAGCCCGCCTTTTCCAGCAGGTCGCGCTGCATCTCGCGCACCAGGGCCGAATCGTCGGCAATCAGAGCGCGGTAGCCGGCGTTGGTCCAGTCCGCGCCGAGATCATCCAGGCGCAGCCCCAGTTTGGGGTTCAGATTGGCCACCACCTTTTCCAGATCCAGCAGAAAGACGATGCGCTCCTCCAGCTTGACCACGCCGATGACCGTGTTGTTGGAAACCGCGGCCACATATTTGTTGGGCGGCTCCACCTTTTCCCAACTGATCCGGTGGATGCGGTTGACCCCGGAAACCATGAAGGCCGTGGTCACGTTGTTGAATTCCGTCACAATGGTCTTGGGCTGCTCGTCGGTCTGGATATGCGTTTTGCCCAGCCACATGGCCAGATCCACCAGGGGGATGATACGCGAGCGCAGATTGAAAGCCCCGAGCACGCTCGGATGCTGCACTTCGGGCAGTTCCGTCACCTTGGGCATGCGGATGATTTCCAGCACCTTGGCCACGTTGACGCCGTAAAAGCCCCGGTAGGCCTCCTCGGCGGGACCGGCCTCGGGCGTTTCTTCGCCGTCGCCCCCGGATGAAGGGACGACTTCATCCAGATAAAATTCCACCACTTCAAGCTCATTGGTGCCCGCTTCCAGGAGAATATTGGTCTGAGCCATGCTGCCTCCGAAAAAACGCTGCGCAAGATACACGTCATGAAAAAGCGGCATGCAGCCGCATTCGCCCAGGCGCGAACGGCCCCGGCGGGCTGCGTGTTGCCCCGCCGCGTGATCACAGTGATGCCAGCCAGGTCTGGGCGGCGTCAATGAGACTTTTCGGCGTAGATGCGCCAGCCGTTAGGCCTGCGCGCGATTTTTGCGTAAATCTTTCAGCGTCAAGCTCGTCCACGCTTTCCACATGAAAGGTCTCAATGCCGCTCAGGGCCGCCACATCGGCCAGTCTGCGGGTATTGCCGCTTTGTCTGCCCCCCACGATTACCATGACATCCACGCGCGAAGCAATGCTGCGCGCTTCTTCCTGCCGCTCGCGGGTGGCGTCGCAAATGGTGGAAAGCACCGTGAGATCCGCAAAGCGCGCCCGCAGCATTTCTTCAAGAGCCGCGAAGGTTTCGCGATCCTGGGTGGTCTGCGAGGCCAGCACATAACGTTGCCTGTCCGGCAGAATGAGGCGCTCAAGTTCTTTTTGGCTGCCGAAGACGCAGGCAGGACCGAGCGCGTAGGAGACAAGGCCGCGCACTTCCGGATGATCGGCCTCGCCGAACAGCAGCAGGGCGGCGCCCTGGCGCGTGGCGCGGGCAATGGCCAACTGGGCCTTTTTGACCTTGGGGCAGGTGGCGTCCGTGATGTGCGCGCCGCTGGCGCGCACCTTTTCCTCCTCCTGGCGGGGGATGCCGTGGGCGCGGATGATTACCGCGTCGCCCGGTCGCAAGTCCGCTGTGTCGCGCACGCAGACCACGCCCCTGGCTTCATAGGCCGCGAGCACCTGCGGATTGTGAATGATCGGACCCAGGGTGCAGATGCGCCCTTGCGGGCTGCGGGCGGGTGTGGTCGCGGCCTGGGCCAGGGCCGTGTCCAGCTTTTGCAGGGCCAGGCTCACGCCCATGCAAAAGCCCGCTGTTTTGGCGCGGAGTACGTCCATTTTCTTCTCCTTGGCACTGGGTCGGTTCAGGCGCAATGCGTCCCCGGTGTAGAGCGTATTGTGATTTAGAGCGCTTAGCTAATTTCATCAGCAAAACGCTCTAAGATTCCGGCAGAAAGGTCTCCAGCGCGTCTTCCAGCTCCTGCCAATCAGTACAGCGGCAAAGCTCCTGGCGCAAGGCCCGCGCGCCGGGCAGAAGTCGCACATAGCGGGGCAGCACGGAGCGCATCTTCCAGAGCGCGGCCTTGCCCGGGCAGTATGCGCGCGCAAGCTCCATGTGGCGGCGGATCATGGCGCGCAGGCGGGCCACGTTGGGCGCTTCGGGGACGCCACCCCGGCACAGGGCCCGGTGCTCGGCAAAGACAGCCGGATTGTGCATGGCCCCGCGCGCGTACATCACGCCGCTGACGCCGGTCTGCTCAAGGCAGCGCAGGCCATCGACCGCGCTGAACAAGTCCCCGCTGGCCAGCAGGGGCAGGGATAAACGCGGCGCAAGCCGGGCCAGGGCCGTCCAGTCCGCCGCGCCGCCAAAGCCCTGGCGCGCAAAGCGCGGATGGAGCGTCAGCCAGCCCGCGCCCAGATCCTCCAGGCGCAGGGCCAGATCTTCCCAGACCGGGCGCTCCGCGCCGATGCCCAGGCGCAGTTTGAAACCCACCCGGCCGGGCCCGGCGGCGCGCAGCATGGCTTCAGCCGCGCGCAGGCTGTTTTCCGGGTCCGCCAGCATGGCCGCGCCCGCGCCCTGGCGCATGACCTTGGGCACGGAGCAGCCCATGTTCAGGTCAAACCAGCCGAAGCCCGCCTCGCGCAGCACTTCCACGGCCTGTTGCAGAAAAGAGGCCTGGCTGCCGAACAGTTGGACCACCAGGGGCTGATCCTCTGGCAGGGTGGCCAGCAGCGCGCCGGTGCCCGGGCTGCCGTAGATCAGGCCTTTGGCGCTGACCATTTCGGTCACGCAGACAGCGGCCCCGTATTCCCGGCAGAGCAGGCGGAAAGGCAGATCGCTGTATCCGGCCAGGGGCGCGAGCCAGGGGTGCTCCGGCCCGAAAGGCAGGCGCGCCGGATTGGCCGGGCAGCGGCAGCGCGGGGCAGGAAGCGCCGGGATTTTGCTCATGGCTGTTT
Organism: Desulfovibrio sp. ZJ200; assembly: GCF_011039095.1. Lineage (NCBI taxonomy): Bacteria > Pseudomonadati > Thermodesulfobacteriota > Desulfovibrionia > Desulfovibrionales > Desulfovibrionaceae > Desulfovibrio > Desulfovibrio sp. ZJ200. Next base: position 16,173 of record NZ_JAAKEH010000048.1, read on the forward strand.
TGTTGCCGATGCTGGTTTTGGGGACGCTGTTTGCGGCTCCCCTTCATTGGCCGTGGCCGCCATGACCGCGGCTGTTTTTTCCGGGGGCGGAGCGGGCGGCAGATCCGGCGCGGGTACAGCGCAGCGGTCGTCCCGGCAGGTGATCCGGCTGAGCAGATTTGCGGCCAGGCGCAGGCCCTCGTTGATGGTCTCAGCCACAAAACCGGAGCTCAGATAACTCAGCAGGCCCGTGCGCCGCAGAATATCGCGCACATTGCGGCTGCCCACCACCAGAATCACGGGCACGCTGTGCGCGTAGCAGCGTTCGACGAACTGGGCCAGCGCATGCGCGCCCGAGGCGTCCAGCCAGAACACGCGGGTCAGATGGAGGACCACCAGCCGGGCGGGTTCGCGGTCTTCCTCGCGCAGTTGGCGCTCCAGTTCATGAATGGCTCCGAAAAAGAGCGTGCCCTCAATGACGTAGACGGCAATGCCCGGCGGCATGTCCGGCGGCGCGTCGCGCAGCAGGGGATCATTGGGTCTGAGCCTGCGCACGCGCGGGTGCGCGGTTTTATAAATGAAAAGCACCAGTGAAAGCAGCACGCCCACGAAGATGGCCCGTTCCAGATCCAGCAGCAGGGTGGCGGCAAAGGTGAACAGAAGCACGGCGCGATCCACGCGCGTAGCCACCAGGCAGAGGCGGATGGCTTCCCTGTCGATCATCTGGAAGGAGATCAGCAGCAGCACGCCGCCCAGGGCGGGCATGGGCAGATAGCTGATCAGCGGGGCCAGCACAAAGAGCATGGGCAGGACCAGCAGGCCGGAAAACACGGTTCCCATGCGCGTAGTGCCGCCCGAGGTGACGACCAGCGCGCTGCGGGTGAAGGAACCGCAGCCCGGAATGCCCGAGGTCAGCCCGGCCGCGATATTGCCGAGGCCCTGGCCGATGAGCTCCTGGCTGCCGTTGAACACGTCGCCCTTGATGTCGGCCATCTGCTTGCCGATGGCCAGGGATTCCACCGTGCCCAGCAGGGCAATGGCCAGGGCGGGCATGAACAGCTCCCCCAGCGCGGTGAGATCAAAGGCCGGGGGCAGGGAGAGCGGCGGGATGATGCTGGGTATGGGCCCCACCAGCGCCACGCCGTTGGCGGTTGCCTGCAAACCGTCCGCGATCAGGCTCACCAGGGCCAGGGCCGCCAGCGTGGCCGGGAAGCGCCGGGAAATGCTGTTGCGCAGCAGCAGAATGAGGGCAATGGTCAGCAGGGCCAGCCCCAGGCTCCAGTAATTGATCTGCCCGAGTTGCCGCGCGGCCATGCCCAGTTGCGGGAAAAAGCCCGCGGGCTTGGGGCCGGGCAGCCCCAGAACCGTCTTGAGCTGGCCTGCGGCGATCAGCAGGGCCGCGCCGGTGGAAAATGCGACCATGACCGAATGGGAGATGAAGTTGGCCAGATCGCCCAGACGCGCCAGGCCCATGCCCACCTGGATCAGCCCGCAGAGCAGGGCCAGGCCGAAGACATAGGCCATGCGCGCTTCCTGCGGCAGGCTGGCGATCAGCGTGCCGCCCACGCTGACTGTGGCCATGGTGGAAAAAAGCACCATGGAAATGGCATTGGTGGGCCCGGCTGCCAGGTAGCGGGCCGACCCCCAGAGCGCGGCCACGATCACCGGCAGCATGCAGGCGTAAATGCCGTACTGCGGATGCACGCCCGCAATCAGGGCATAGGCCATGGCCTGGGGAATGGCCATGGGCGTCACGGTCAGCGCGGCCGTCAGATCCGCGCGGAAATCCCGGGCGGTATACGTTTTCAGCGTGTCCAGAAAGGGCAGGAAGGTCGCGGCGCGCATCTCAATCCTCGTGGCGGATGTCGTCTTCCAGCTTGAGCACGTCGTGCCCCAGGGCATAGTGCAGCAAACGGGGGCGCTCGGCGGATTTTTTGAGCGAATTGATGATCCGGGTCATGCGCCGCGTGCCTTCCAGGACGCCGCCCAGATGCCCTGCCAGCTCCGTGAGATCGCCGCGGGCCAGAATGCTCTCCAGCTCCAGAGCCAGAAAGCGGCCGCGCGAGTCCTCGGGAAATTCGGCCAGAAGCGCCCGCGAGATCCGCAGTGCACGGGCCAGGTTGGCGTCGATGTCCTCCACCAGCTCGCCGCAGTATTCTGCCTGGTTGCGCATCACATTGAGCGCGTTGTTGCCGTAATGGGCCATAGCCCCGGCGGCTTTTTCCAGGGTGTCGCGGGCCACGGCCACGCGGCGGCCCACAGTCAGGGAGACGATGCGCGCGCATTTGGAAAGAAAGCGCTCGTCGTAGGCTTCAAAGCCGTACTCGCGCTTGGTGTAGAGCTGCACAAGCCCGAAAGCCGGGCGGTCGTTGCGCTCCCGCAGCACAAAAGCCAGACGCGAGCGATAGCCTTCCTTGTAGATCACGCAGTCCAAAGAGCCGCCCCCACGCTCCAGGCCCTGCAAGTTGTTGGAAACCACATAGCGGATATGCCCTTCCAGAACCGCGCTCATGACCGGATGTTTGCGCAGGCTCTCATCCAGCATGGGCGCCACTATGGGGATGCTCTCGCCGCGCACGTGATTGGCGGCCTGGGTCACCCATTCGCCCCTGGCGTTGCGCAGGCGGCAGACATACAGATCCGCGTGCAGGGCATGCACCAGAACCTCGGCGCTCTGGCGCAGAACTTCGCCGGGCGGGGCCATGCGGTCGGCAATGGAAAGCAGATCGTTGGAAACCCGCAGCAGGGTTTCGGTGTCGCTTTGCATGGACGTCACGGAGGCCAGCAGTTGCAAAAGGCAGCGCCAGCTTTTGAGGGGCACGCGGCGCACGTCCGGATGGTAGCCGGAATCAAGCGTGCGCTTGGCCGCGGGCAACAGGCCGAGGATCGCGGCGCGCATTTCGGGAGGCGCGTATTGCAAAAGTCGCGTTATATCTTCGCGCACATGCTTTGCTGCCTGGTGTGACACGATTTGCCTCTGCTCCTGGAGCACGATACGCTGCGGCATGGCAGCCGCTCTGGCGCTTGCCGCCTTTTGCTGTTGAAAAAGGGCGATCCTTCCCCCATGCCGGATCATGCCGCGGGTTTTGCGCTCCCGCGCCAGCGGGCGGCATGGGATCAGCAGCATAGGCCGGAAGCGGGCCTGGGTCAATGGGGTTCATTTTTTTGACCGAAAGCTTGTGAAATTTTTTTCTTCATCTTTATTTCATTGAAAAAATATGGGGCATTTTTGATTTGGCAGGATAATTGCATTAAAACAAAAAAAATCTCTCGGCGCACCCGCGCCGGACAGCAGAAGAACAGGCCAAGGATACGCCCATGACGTCCCGCAGAACCATTCTGATTATTTCGCTATGCCTCGGCAGCGCTCTGATCCTGCTGGGGATGCTCGCGGGTTTTGTGCCGCACAGCGAGGGGCCGGAAGTGCGCCGCCGGGCCAGTGATCATGTGATCAGCCTGCGCCCGGAGGATTTGCCCGAGCCGATCCTCCCGCAGGGCGACGGCACGCGCCTGTGGGCCATCCGCGGGCCCGCTCCGGCGCAGGATGCCCCGCGTCCTCCTGAACAGCGGCCCGACCAGGCCGATACGGCCGCCCGGGATCAGATAATCACTTTCGAGAAGAGCGGCGTGCGCCTGGACATGGGCGACGGGGACATTCTTTTCGGCGAAGAGGCCGAGCTGCCGGAGCTGGCGCCGCTTCTGGTCCTGGATGGCGCTTCCATGCCGCTGCTCGTGGCGGCCCAACCGCGCGGGTACGGGGATGCCCTGGACGCTTTTGGCCGTCCCTTGCGCTGGCTTGCGGACGAGGCCTGGCTTGAGGGCTATACCCCCGTTAACCTGCAAGCCCCGGCAGAAAGAAAACCGGCCGGCGAAATGTTCGCCTCAGGCTCCGGCGCGGGCGGCAGTCTGCTGGCCAGGGCCCGGCGCTACCGGCAATTGGTGGAGAATTTCGCCCGGCGCTATAATCTGAGCACCGAACTTGTCTACGCCATCATCCACAGCGAAAGCGATTTTTCGCCGGGCCTGATCAGCAACAAGTCGGCCATGGGCCTTATGCAGCTTCTGCCGAGCACAGCCAGCGACGAGGTGCACCGTTTTTTGTACGGCCGCCGCGGCGACGTGAGTTTCGACGAGCTGCGCGTGCCTGAGATCAATATCCGTTACGGCACGGCCTACCTGCATATTCTGCTCACCCGGTATTTTTCCGGGGTGCGCGATCCGCTGGCCCGGGAGTATTGTGCGGTGGCGGCCTACAATATGGGGCCCAACCGTTTTCTGCGCCTCTACGGCGCCAGCAACGAGGAAGCCGTGGCCCGGATCAACGCCATGAGCCCGCAGGCGCTCTACGAAGATCTGACCTTGCGCCTGCCTGTCCGCGAGACCCGTTTTTATGTGGCCAAGGTGCAGCGGATGAAAGGCCAGTTTGCCGAACTGCGCTGAAAGCGTGTTCCGGATGCTGAGGCAGGCCTGCGTTCCCTGCGTACAAAGGATCTGTTTCCTTGCCGGCGCGGCGGAATTCCTGCGTTTCCAGACGCGCTCCGGGTCATCCAGCTTCAGGAGGATAAAAAACTGTTGAGCTGTGCGCAAAAAAAACGTATGCAAAACGGATTGGCTATATCCGTATGCGCCACAGCGGCTTTGCGCGCCGCCGGCGCAGATCCGGGATGCTTCGGCGGTTGCCTGAGCCGGAGACCATCTCCCCGCAATGCCGTTGTAACGGGTTCGCGGGACCATTATACCTGAGAGGAGTGCTTACCACTATGCGAATCCGTTTTTTCATGCCTCTGTTTTTTGTGTTGAGCTTTATGCTTCTGGCTTGCCAGCAGACCGAGAATGCCGCCCAACCCAAGCTGGCGGTGGTGGATATGGCGCGCATCATGCGCGACAGCGAGCCGGGCAAGGCGGGCGTGAAGTTCCTGGAAGGCCTGCAGGCCGAAATGCAGGGCAAGCTCAATGAAATCCAGGGGCGGCTGGAAAAAGATCCCAAGGACGAAGCCGCGCAGAAAGAACTGCAAAGCGTGTACATAGCCTCGCAGCAGCGCATGCAGGCCGAGCAGCAGAATGTGGTCAATCTGCTCTATGACGCCGTGCAGCGCACTGTGAACGCCTATCGCGAGCAAAAGGGCTATGACGTTATTTTGAACACCGAAGGGGCTGCCTCGTTCAATCCCAAGGTGGATGTGACCACGGCGCTCATCGCGGAAGTGAACAAGCAGAAGCTTGATTTCAAGCCTGTGGCCGCCGCAAAGGCGGCGCCCGAGGCTGAAGCGGCTCCCGCCCCGGCAGAGGATCGGCCCGCGGCACAGGATAAAGCCCAGACCCCGGCGCCGCAGAACGGCAAGCCTGCCAAGGGCAACGGCAAATAAGAATTCTTTCGGACGATCGTTCAGGTCTCGTGCCGCTGTCTGCGGCCCGAGACCTTTTTTATTGTATGCCGGGTAGCCGCGCCCGTGGCCCGCGTTAGAGCATTTTCTCTTTGAAAATGCTCTGCTGACGCGAAAGCGGCAGCCGCCGCAACGCGGCGTACATTCAGGCGAAAACCGCGTTTTTCGCCTGAATGCCACCTTTGACTTTCATAAAAAGTCAAAGGTAATCTGCTCTAGGCCGAGGCGAGGATGTTTTTTATAGAGCGGTTGCCGTTTTCAACAGCAAACCGCTCTAGAGCATTTTGCTTTTGAAATTATTCAATTTCAAAAGCGGCGCTGCCATCATCTCGCGTCCAGGCTTCAGCCGTTGCGACGAAGGAAGCTACGGATGAAGACAGCAACTGGTTACTGCGGCAGCCAGTCAACGCAACCGCTGTCGCTATCCGTAAGCAAGCAAAGCTTGCTAACGGCTAC
>NZ_JAAKEH010000049.1:0-18821 GCF_011039095.1 Desulfovibrio sp. ZJ200
ATGGCCAACGTTGCCATGATCATGCGTCAGAGGGACGTTGGGAAAGGATAAGCATACTTTCAGCAATCCGGGTAACGGGAGAAACTTGCAGTGTTGTTTTTGATGGGGCACTGGATGGAAAAATGTACAATGCTTATATTGAAAAATTTCTTCTTCCAACGCTTAAAGCTAACGATGTTGTTATAATGGATAATTTGAATGTCCATAAATCAAAAACAGCCCAAAACTTGATAAGGGAAAAAGGCTGCAAGTATATTTTCCTTCCAGAATACAGCCCGGATTTAAATCCCATTGAAAAGATGTGGAGCAAAGTGAAACAATTACTTCGGGGTATGAAAGCAAAAACATGTGATGAACTGTACAAATCCATTGGAAAAGCATTAAGTTGTATCACACAAAAAGACGCTGAAGGATGGTTTAAATCCTGTGGCTATGTAAAAAGTTAAAAGCAAAATGCTCTAACCAGACAACGGACCCATCAAAACGGAGACTACTGTCAGATCAAGTCTGAACTACTACAGGTGAATACCCCAAAAAATGCCTTGCCGTTAGCCAGAATCTCCAAGTAGAGACATGCTGATGCCAAGAAATCCAAAATCCGTCACTTTGGTGAATATAGGACGTTATCATCAAATCAAGTACACTTACATCCGACAAAAATAAGGGTTCATTTCAGGGGTCAATTTGGTGTCATACTTCAAAAGAATATATAATTACATATAGTTATACTATCAATAAGCAAACTATCTTGATGACCTGCGTGAACGCGTAAAAATGAAGTTGTAAAATCCATTACACCTATAAGGGAAAATAGCGGTAACAACGATTTAAATTAAATGCCAATCAAAATATCTTGTTGCCGCTGTTTTTCTTTTTGAGGGTATTGCCAAAGTAATGTTTGCTTCCTGCCAAAGCCAGATTCCATGCGGCTCGGAAGTGGCGAAAACATTCAAAAGTTAACACTCTCTTCTTTTTAAACTATATCTCATCTCCCTCCGCAAAAATTTACCGCAAAGATTTTTTCAGCCAACGCTCTTGGTCAATTCTCTGGCTGATCTGCAAACTTTCGTTACCGGTCAAAATCCTCTTCAGCCCCCCCGCCTCACTTGCAAGGACTAAAAAGCAAGTTGTTGTCTACAGTTGTGCAGTAACATCCATTATTGTCGCATAGTGTTTATTTCTAAAAAATCCAAAGCGATAAATATTTACGCTTTTAAATACAAAAACATGTCAAGCATTTTTATAAAATTTTTTTGAGTCCAATATGAACCGCTTTGGAGATTGTTGGATATGTTTTTAAGCTTGCAACATTGCAAATTTACGGAGATGGAAAAAAGTTATGCTACAGTTTGCCGAACCTAGAGCAGATTACCTTTGACTTTTTATGAAAGTCAAAGGTGGCATTCAGGCGAAAAACGCGGTTTTCGCCTGAATGTACGCCGCGTTGCGGCGGCTGCCGCTTTCGCGTCAGCAGAGCATTTTCAAAATGAAAATGCTCTAGCAAACTGGCCGCTCACTCAGCGGCCTTTTTGTATGTATTTGCCAACACCGTCTCAACCACCCAGTGTTTCGCGCTGCGCCCCCAGCCGGAGGTGCATATAGAGAGAGTCGAAATCTAATCCTCCGTATCCGGGACAATACCGGTGTCAATCACGGAATGGTGTTGTATCAGGAATTTCGGTTTTAGCGCGGGTTAGATTCACACCAGTGCTTGGATACACCCCAATTCGACCTGCAACTTTTGCAGAAGTTTTCACAAGACGGCAATCCAATGTGGCGCAGAGCGTAGGGACGCATGGCGCTTTCTAAAACCGAAATTCCTGATGTGACACAAAGAAACTGACCATTGAGGAGTTGAAATCACTGATATGGAGTTATTTCATGAGCTACTGGCACAACCGACGAATCTGCACTGCCAATGACGGTTTACCCCCAATGGTAAAGCGACAGCGTTACCTTGATGCGCTGAATCACGCTACTTGAAAATCCGTGCAGAAAATGTGTAAAGTAATCTTGACAATATCAAGTTGATTTTGGCTTGCTTCTTTTTTATTGTCAATGCACCTCCCGAGCTGTTCTAATTACGACCCGGGACACCTTAATTGTGCAAGCAAAACCGCAAATATCAATGACAGTTACACACTCCGTCATGGTGTATCCTTTTTAAAATACGGGCTCAAATTCATAAACATTTCCCGCAGAAATCCTTCTTCCTCCACGTTATGGAACAAATATTGCAACAGTTCCTCCTGCCGGGCCTGCCCCAGCGTAAGGCGGTAGAGCGAGAGTATTTTGATGAGCCGTTCATAGTTCTGCCCATCCCGACTATAGGGATACCTGGGCACGACGCGCTCAATCCGCACCATGTCCGGTGTCTTCCGCAGTCCCCAGTAGGGGATCAGATCCGAGGAGCCTTCCGTCCTCTCCGCCTGCTCCGCTTGGGCGAACATCTCCCGCCAGACATTCTCCCGGAACGGCCCCTTTCCATACCGTTGCGCCACATTTTGCCGAATGGCCAGACACTGGAAACGGTTAATCCGCCCCTCCCGCTGCTCCAGGTCGATGGGGTTGGACGGCAGATTCCAATGGACGATGCGGCGGCAGTAGTTGTGGAAGTCCAACCCCTCCTGCCCGATTGAGGTGGAGGCCAGCACAAAGGGCCGGAAGGGCGAGTTAAATGCGCTGCGTACCTTGCGCTTCCGATCGGTATCTTTTTCCTTCCCATCACCCTTGGTGAAGGCTGCGGCAAAGTGGGTCCTGATGTTCATCAGGCTTTTGCCTTTCCGTTCCTGCCCCTGCACCCGCTTTTTGAACTCCTGCAGAGTATCCACCGTGTACTGGGTGGTGCGGAAGTCCAACCCCTCCAAAAGCTGCCGGTGCAATTCGGTCACCCGTGGACTGTACGCTTCCAGGCCGCTGACGATGAGGTGGGCATACTCGTCAAAAACCGCCTGTAAATTCCCCTGCCGGCAGTAGGTCAGCAAGTTGCGCCAGTGGGCTTCATCAGATTTTTTCCCGCATACCAGCTCCACCACTGCGGTAGACTCTGTGGTGTTCATCCGATTCAGAAAAACCCGGGCCGCCTGACTGGGCAGGTCGCTGGACAAGCTGTCATTTCTTCCGCAATATCGTTGATAGGTTCGATTCAGACACACCGCAGGGGAAGCCAAGGCCATGTCTGCCAGCACGTCCAGCAGGTCGTCCGGCCTGGGACCCAGGTTTTGGGCAGATGCGGACCGAGCCTCGCTGTACAGCTCCCGCAGAGTTTGAAGATGCACGTGGAAGGCGGACTCCCTTTTCGCCGGTGCTGCATCCTCCTCCATGGCTGCAATTTCATCTCCGTGATAGAGCCAGGTGGTGGCATATTCCGCCCCGTCCAGCAGCAGCGGGGCCAGATAGTACCAGCTTTGCTCCTCCTGCCCTCGCTTAGGGGCAGGATATTTTTTCAACTCTTCGGCAATGTCCGTTTTTAGCTTTTTCCTGATTTTCCGCAGACTCAGCCCCTCGTTCATGCAGGCAATGGGATTATAGCAGTCCGTCAGGAACCGGGATGGGTACAGCAGGCAGAACAGAGCCATAGCGCGCGGCTCCCCTGTCTGGCGCAGGGAAAAGTTCATCCGGGGAGGGGGATACCGCCGCTCCTCCTTGGTGTAAAAATAGTGGGCGTCATCGCCGCGCTCGGCTTTTGCCACAGCGCCCACGGTCTTTCTCTCCGCCTCATAGGAGATCAGGCTGGCCAGCATACGGGGCACCATCTCCCAGGAGGAGAAAATCAGGGTCTTGGTGAAGCCGTTTGCCCCTTTATAAGCCCCATCCGGTTCATAGTAAGGCCGAGAGGGCGACACCCACAGCAGTTTCTCAGCGTTCTGCCCCAGCGCCAGCCCCATCACCCGGTCCAGTCGGGCGTTGCCGTTGGGGATTTTCTCATAGCGGTCCACCGTCCGCCGCTTCACCCAGAGAGTATCCTTGTTCACCAGATTCAACCGATCCGGGTGCTCCCGGAAGTACCGCTCCACATGACGCTTGAGCTGGTAATCCCGCATGAAGGAAAGCAGATAGGGGGTGGATTTGACGTAATCCACCGGGACACGGATATTGGCCCCAATCTGGTCCAGCAGCTTCTGGGTCTGCACATAGGAACGGATATCCTGCTCCGACACCTCCAGCGCCGCCTTGGCGCCGGCATCGTCGATGATGTCCGCGCTGTCCTTGGTGGAGCACCGCTCTGTGCGGCACACGGTCTGATACATGGCGTCTTCCGCCGCCCGCTTGGCCTGGAGAATGGTTGTGTCTCCGCGGCTGAGATCCTTGAGGCGGACGGAGTAGTCGTTCCAAACCGTGAGGAACTCCTCCTCATGATTCATGCCCTCGTTGAGAAACCTCATCACGTCCAGGAACTCGGAGTAGTGTTCGTCCACCTGGTTCTCATCGATCTCCTCCAAGGTGGAGTACATTTTGTAGGGCGTGGCGGACAGCAGGAGCATTTTCACATCCTTGGAGTGGAAAAACTGATGGGCCAGCATCCCGGTCTCGGACTCAGGGTCAGCGTTCAGCAGGAACTTGAACCTCTGGAACTCATCCATGATGACCAGATCCGGCTCCAGTTTATCCAGGCTGATCCGGGCAAAATGCACCCGCAGCTTTCCGATGACAGCGGTTCCGCCCACACGCTGATCCCCATTGCGGCGGATGGCCCGGCACAGCTCCTTGACCTCATCCAGGCAGGTGCTCCCGTCCTCACGCTCCCAGGTCAGCGCATCCCGGATCTTGTCCGTCATATAGGCGAGGTATTTACCGCCCGTCTTTTTATCGCACTCGGTAACTTCACACTCGTAGTAATCCCGCGCCCAGTCGTTCCAGGCGGAGGAGGCCCAGTCCATCATGGCGACCTCCAGCTGTTTCCTGTACCGGCTCAGCTCAGGCACCCGACGCAGGATGGCGTACATCAGCGCCCGTTCCTGACAGGTCCCGGTACCGCTGGTCATACGGAAGGAGGTCTCCGGCGTCAGCGGGATGAGCTGGATATACCGGCTGAGCAGGTCCGGGTCGCTCTCCTGGTTGAAAATATTCAGGTGCTGCATGGACAGGCGGGAGGAGTCCGCACTGTCCGCCCGCAGCTCACGGCTGATGCGAAGCTTGCTCAGGTTCTGGGCCGCGATGGCCGCGTTGGAGCAGATGTACACCACCTTGACCAGTTCGTCGCCCTTCTCCCGCTGGAGCTTGGCAACCTTGGACACCGTTCCCCGGGCGATGATGGTTTTGCCCAGCCCCACCTCGTCGGAGACCAGCACGCGACGCTGACCGTGGCGGTAGAGCCAGTCCACCCGCTCCACCGTGGCTCGCTGGAAGTCCTTCAGCCCGCCCATAATCCGGTTCTCAATGGCGTCCAGTCGGTCAATTACATCAGACATCCAGCTTCACCGCCTTTTTGAAGGCTTGGTACAGCGCTTTGAAATCCTCGGGGACAACCTCGTCCCCGGCCACCGTCTCCATGAGCCGTTCCACGTCCCTGAGCTTTTCCGGCGCGGTGGCCGCCGCCTGGAGCATCTTCTCATAGAGAGCCGGAGCGTTGTCATTCCGCCGCGGCGCTGTCCCGTCACCTGCCCCGGCGGTGCCCATCTCCAGGGTGCTGAGGATGGTGTCATCCCCCAGCAGGAAGGCGATGTACCGGCAGAATCCCACGTCCTTTACCACGCCGGACACCACCGCCCGTTCCCGGTCCTCCGGCATCCCCTCCACGGGGATCAGGAGCACCCGCTGTATTGATTCCCCGCCATCCGACACAGACACCACAAAGAACTGGGATAGTTGGGTGAGGGTCAGTCCGGGGAATTCCATTGCTTCCGCCAAGGGCAGCGCCGGTCCGGCCAGCAGAGGCTTTACCGTAACCTCGCAGAGAAGCTCCGGCAGCGTGCCAAAGGTGAGGCGCAGGATATGCCGTTCCCCATCGCCGGAAACTTGGGCGGCGGGGCCGCAGCGCACCAACTCCTTGACCACCGCGCCCAGTCCGCTCTTGCCATCGTCCTCCTCTTGGGCGGCGCTGTCCAGGGTGACCGGCTGGAAGGGATCGCCCTCCCCGCCCGGCTCCGACCCGCGCAGGGACGCCATGAGCTTGTCTATGTTCAGATATCGCCGCTTGCTTCGCAGGCGAATCATAAACTCCACATTGTGGTGCACCGCATTATGGGAGGCGTTCAGAGAGCCCAGATAGAGGTCTGTGTCCGAAGACTTGTTGACCATGTACAGCTTGGCATGGATGTCCTGCCGCCGGGCCGAGCCGTCATCGCCGGACAGTTCCATTTCGCCGTCGATCACTGCGTCACGCATGGTAAACAGCTGGAAATTGGAGCAATCTTCCGGTTTCAGCTTTGCCAGCGCGTCGGCCCGGGTAAATAGGGCATAACGGGAGTTTTGAATGGGGGAACCATCATTTCTGCAGTCAAAGGCTCGGATCACGCCGCCGCTGAGGAAGGGCGACATGACGAGCAGCTCGTGGAAGGTGTCGGTGAACAGCGGGGTGCTGGTTATGTTGTGCCCCTTGATCCCTGTGGGAAGAAACTCGAAGTCATAAAATTCCTTCTCCCCGGTGGAAAATTCCACCCGTTCCAGCTCCCGGATGAGGGAACGAAGCTGCCGCCGCTTTGCCCTGCCAACGGGGGTGCCGGGGAGCTGCTCGTCCAAGTGGCGCAGAAAATCGCACACTGGCTGGTTTTTGTCTGTGGCCTCCCCGGCAGGTTTGCCGTCCATGTAATAGGACACATCCCAACTGTGGTCGAAGGTCAGGTTCCGGCTGAGCACTGCCACCCGGTAGACAAAGCCCCCCTGGGCATCCCGGTATCGGAGCATCCAGAACTTGGGATGAAAGGCGGGATATCCGGCGACGCCCCGGTGCTTTTTGGTACGGACGGGGAAGACCATCCGCTCTAAAAGGATGTATAGGGGCGTCACCTTCCCCGGGAGATGGATCTGTCCATCCTCGCAAAACAGGGCCACCTGTTCCCCTGCCGTCCGCAGGGCCTCCAGCAGGCACATGGGGTTATTCAGCAGGGCGCTGTCCGTTTCCTCCGACAGAATCAGCGCCAGCGTCGCCCCCACCAGGGCGTCCAAGTCCAAAGAATAGGTGGTCCCTGCGGCGAAGTCCAGCCTGCAGCCTGCCGGAGGGGATAAGATACGGCCATAATCAAGCCGGTCCGAGTTGGGATTCAGCATGGCGCTCCCTCGCTTTCAAAGATATCTCGCAGAATCATCCTGGCATTTCCGAAGCGATAGTCCAGCGCTCCGCCGCCATACCACTGACTGTGGTCAAACTGCTCCGGGTGGCGGGTCTTTGCCCTGGCCGGACCTTTCAGCTGTTCCTCCCGGCGGACGACCTCCTGCTTCAGCCCGTCCAGATATTCCGTTTCCATGAGTTTTTTTGTCCTGATCATAAAGCCCCGCAGACGCGGGTCTGTGATTTGCAGCCTTACGAAGATCGCCTCCAAATCCACTGACGCAAGTTCTCGCAGCGACGGGGTAAATTCCGTCCAAAGGCGGTTCGCGTCGGCGTTTTCTCCCTGAGAGACGATCATGTTGTAAACCGTCCGCAGCACCAGCAGAAAATCAGAGAAGTCCAGAGCCAGGGCATAATCGGCCCGCATTTGAACCGGGAAGGTATCCATCGAAGCTGCAAGGGACTGAAAATTCTCCAGCTCAAGCACTTCCCGGCGATTATTTTTCAGGATGAACGCCAGCATGGAGCCAGGACAGGCGGCGATGATCCGTTCTTTCAGAAATGCGCCCTCCTCTTGGGTCAGTTTCATTTCTAGGCTGTCCATCCAGTCCTCGCGATACAGCGGCAGGTTCCAGAACCGGGTGCGCGGATAGTCTCCGGCGTCCCTGTCGTCGGTCTCATTCTCCCCGGCACCGTCGCGGCGGTTCCCCAGCCTGCGCAGGGTCTGCTTCTGTTTTTTCTCGGCGCAGGACGCACGGACATATTCGGTCAGAGACAGGTTTCCGGCAGTGAAGATGCCGTACTGCCGCAGTCCGGCCCAGTAAATGTCGGCGGGTGTGCGTTTCACCCAGCGTCCACCCCGCAGGGAGCGCCTGCCGATGATACCGGTTTCCGAGCTGCTCTGCTGGAGAAACATCTGCCCACAGCTGCGCTCTATCTCATCAAAGGCGCGCAGTACTTTAGTGGGGTTGGCCTCCGGGCTATGCTCCAGTTCCTTCAGGGCGTAGGGGACAATGAGAAAATACTTGGCCCGGGTTTGGATGGTGGAGGTTCCCGGGAAGAACAGGTTGGCAAAGCCATCGCGGATGGGGGCAATGCCCAGCTCGTCCAGGGTCCCGCTCTCTGAGAGCATATCCAAGACGCTGAGCACCTTGTTCCGCTCGGTTTTTGAGAAATCAATCCAGCCAAGAGGCATGGTGCGTCACCTCCTCACAATTCATACTGCGATTGACAAATCATGTGCGCTCTTTCTTTTCTATATATGGCCTGGCAATAATATACCGATCCTGAGATGTCCAGAAAAGTGACAATCCCGATTATCTTGGGCCAAACCGCAGCAGCTTTTCCCATTCCCGAAGATATTTGAATGGGAACGGAATCACGGTCCAACCGTTGGCGCGAACGAAGTCCACCTCCAGAAGGGGAAGATATCGTTCAAACTGCAATGTTTCTCCCGTTGATGTAACCTTTCGAATACGGCAGACATGCGGCAAAGATTGATTGAGGGATTTTCCGTGATACCCCGAATAATAATACTGGGTATCGCCCTGACAAAAATGGCGGATATCCAGAGTTCCACCAAAAATCAACTGTATTTGACTCACAGAATGGTCGACATGGTGAGCGTGACAGCGTGGGCATCCGAATGCCAGGCTGGCGGTGACAGTGCGTATGGGGAGAACGCTACGGGGTATGAGCCGGGACGGGATTGTGTGTATCGCGCCCACCGCGTGTCGGTATGGAGACAAACCATGAGAAACGCGAATCGCTTTGGGGTGTCGCTGTCTTTGCGCCTCTGGGTTGCGAGCCTCCTGTGTGCATGGTGAAAAAGTGCAATCTTCGTGGAATATGTGAGATTGCCATTTCCCGCAGGGATGGATTATTCGTCGCAAAGAGAGCGACGCCAGCATGTCCGGCGTGCCCGAATGCGTGTCCTGGCTTGAGCTTCGAAGACCAGGCAAGGTGCTCTGCAAAAAATGAATCAGGCGCTGGAAGTCGGCCCGGAAGGTATGGCAAGTGTATGGGAAATGAAAATGCCGGGAGGCGACCCGCCCGGCATGGGGAGGTTGGCTGATGAAGGGTGATAGAGTCCTCTGAAAGCCAGAAAGAATGTTGGTAGTATAGTTGGTAGGGAAATCCGTAAAATATTTTTCTACTAACTATTCAACAGTGTTATAACAATAGCGCAGCTTGCTAATGAAATTATTCAATTTCAAAAGCGGCGCTGTCATCATTTCCCCGCAAGCGGGACAAGCGCCTGAAAAACGCGGTTTTCAGGCTCATTCGGCGCGGGCGTCCGCTCCCGCGGCCGCCAGAGCAATTTCAAAGTGAAATTGCTCTATTCTCCCTTTCTCTTTCAGCATTATGATGCGTTATTCCAAAAAGCCAGGGGGAGTGCCCATGTTTCCCCCATCATTTCCAGCAGCTTTCCCTTGGTGCTGTTCAGGCTCAAGCTCCAGTCCCGCCATTTTTGCAGTTATTTCAAAGGAAACATTGTTCAGGCGTAGCGCGCCCACAGGCTCAATCACAATGGCCGGAGGAAATTTGGGGCAATGTTTTTCACAGAATCCGCATCCGTAGCAGCGTTTTTCATGAACAAGCGGCACCGGGGCTCTGTGTCCTTTCTGTACGACAACATCCACCGCGCCATAGGGACAATTTTCTTTGCACACCATGCAGCGCCGGTCTTCGGCCCAGGCGAGGCAGGTTTTCCGGTCAATAACGGCGGTGCCGACCTTGGCCCATTTCTTTTCTTCCAGCGGCAGGGCAAATATGGCCTGCGTCGGGCAAACAGCTCCACAGGCCGCGCAGTCAGGGCGGCACGCGCCGGAGCGGGGATCAAGAAAAGGGGTAAACATACCCCAAAAACCGGCCTGAAACCATGTGGGCTGCAAGCCTCCTGTGGGGCAGGCTTTCATGCATTCGCCGCAGCGCAGACAGCGGTTCAGAAAGTCCGGCTCGGGGCGGCTGCCGGGCGGTCTGACCAGAGCATCCGGAGGAGTGGGGCGCAGTCCGTTGATGTCGGCAATACCAGCCAGAGCGGCCCCTGCAGCCAGAGACGCGCAGAAAGCCCGCCGCGATGGCAGGGAGGACTGAGAGGAAGATGCGGCCATAGTATCGCCCCGCCCGAAGTGAACGGCCCTGCGCGGGCATACGGACACGCACCCCTGACAGGTCAGGCATTCTGAGGGTTGCGACACTGCGGGATTTTCTTTCAGAAGTCCCGCCGGGCATTGCGCGGAACAGCGCCCACAGGAAGTGCAGTCTGCCGCGACACGCCGTCTCCAGAACGGGAAACGGGAGAACAGGCCCAGCAGCGCACCGGCGGGGCAGAGATAGCGACACCAGAACCGTGGACGGACGCATTCCAGAGCAGCGAGGACGAGCCAGAATAAAGCGACGAACCATGCGGTATGGAACTGTCGGGAATCCAGGCGCCAGTACAGCAAATCGTCCATTCCCAGCCGTTCCAGAAGCGGCGAGACCGCTTCCATACCCTGACCGACGCCTTCCAGCCCCAGCGGATGCAGGACAAGCGCATAGAGCCGTGTCGTCAGAGGAACGGGACTTGCCCAGAAGGCGAGATTCACCCCGCAGAGAGCGGCGGTCAGGATTGCCGCCAGCACAAGATATTTGAGACTTCGCGGCGCAGGGTCCGGGGTATGGCGTCTTTCGGTTTTTCCTCTCCGCAGGAGGCGGCGGGTGATGCTCCCGATACCGTCCAGCGTCGTCCCCATCGGGCAGAGCCAGCCACAGAAAAGGCGTCCACCCAGTACGGCAAGCAAAATGGTGAACGCCGCAGGAAAAAGCGTGGGAACAACGGCGCGGAGAGTCAGAGGGACAGCCGTACCGACAAGGGGCTCAAGCCGCAGAAAAACGTCTGGGGGCAGACCGAAAAAGGCGCCGCTTTCAGCCGTTCCCAACAGCAGGGCGAAAAGAATCAGGCAGGCAGCCTGTACATATCTTCTCAATGTGCCGCTCATAAGAAATTCCCCTTCGCCCGCGCGTCAGAGCTTTTGCTTTTGAAATTGAATAAGTTCAAAAGCAAGCTGCTCTAAAGACTGAGCCGCCGGACGGACATATTCTCAATGTCCATACGTCCCAGCCCTCTTGCATGAGCCTGGGCGATATGAGCCACCTGACGCGGCTGGATACGGCGGCCATACCATTCATAGGAAGCGACCGTCATGGCGTCGGCGGCTACCGGATCGGCGGAGGCGATGATTTCTCCCGGCGTGAGCACCTTGCCCGGCCCATAGGGGCCGTTGGTGCTGAGGACGCGGGAGGCGTCAATCACCGCCAGAGAAGGCTTGAGCCTGAAGCAGAGATCGACGATGGACGTATCAAGGTCATAGCGCCAGTGCATCACGTTGCGATCAAGAATCAATCCCATCTGTCCCTTGAGCGAGAGGCTGACGCCGGTGGACGTATTGGTTTTCGCCACAGGCGCGGCAATGATGACATCGGCGTCCAGCACGTCGTTCATCACGGCGTTGCTTTTCATGTCCTTTGCGCCGTTCAGCATGGTTTCACGGTAGTACCGCTCATGGGTAAGGTTGTGACAGATGCCGTTTGCCACGCTGTTGCAGGCGTCGAGGATGCCCGACCGCTCAAGAGGTTGCGTGCCGCTCTGGAAGGCATGGTCAAGGACACGAACCGTTCCCGCTCCGGCTTCCATGCACATGATCAGAAGTTCGCGTACGACTTCAGGATGCGTGTTGGTGGCGCTGGCGACATCCGCCGTAAAACTCATATTGGGCTTGATGACCACCTTCTGACCGGGCCTGACGAAAGCCGACATGCCGCCGAGCAGCTCCACGGCGGCTCTGGTCGCGGCCGCCGGGCCGCCCTTGACCACGGCGATGTCGGGAGAAGCATCAGCCGGAAGCCGGGTCGGGAACCCCAGCGCGGCAGCGCCGAGGGAAAGCGCCGCTGCGGCCTGAAACTTGAGAAAATCGCGTCTGCGCATGTGACCTCCAAAAATAGTGTATGTGCAACCGGCAGCCGGAGCCGACGCATCTGGATATGCCGTAGAGCGTTTTGGTTAATTTTATTAGCAAAACGCTCTACGGGCGATTCGCCCTACAGTTTTTTTGCAAACAAGCGGCTTATCCCGACGAAAAACAGGGGAGTCAGGTACAGGCTGAAGAAGGTGGCCGAGAGAACTCCCCAGACAACGGTGGTTCCAACGGCGTTTTGCGCGCCGGAGCCCGCACCGCTGTTCAGGGCAAGGGGCAGAACGCCCAGAATGAAAGCCAGAGACGTCATGATGATCGGCCTCAGGCGCAGGTGGACGGCGATTCTGACGGCTGAAGCCAAGTCCTGCCCCCGCGCATGGAGATCGCGGGCAAAGGCGATGATAAGGATGGAGTTTTTGGCCGACAATCCCATCACGGCGAGAAGGCCGATATGAAAGTAAACGCCGTTGCTCAGTCCGGCCAGATGCACTCCGGCAACCGCGCCGAAAATGCCGGAAGGCACGACCAGCAGCACGGCAAGGGGGATGCTCCAGCTTTCATACAGCGCGGCCAGACAAAGGAAAACCGCTGCAAGGGAAATGGCGTAGAGAATCCCGGCCTGAGAACCGGCCTGCCGTTCCTGATAGGACATGCCCGTCCATTCAAAGCCGAAGCCTTCGGGGAGTGAGGCGGCCAGTTCCTCCATGGCCCGCATCGCCACGCCGCTGCTGTAGCCCGGCGCCGCTTCGCCAAGAAGCTTCACCGCCGGAACGCCCTGATAGCGTTCCAGGCGCGGCGAGCCTTTGCCGTCGCTTACGGAAAGGAAGACGGGAAAGGGGACCATGCCGCCCTGATCGTTGCGGATAAAGTAGCGGTTAAAATCGCTGGCCTGCATCCGGAAGGGGGCGTCCGCCTGAACGTAGACCTTTTTCGTTCTCCCGCGGTCGGTGAAGTCGTTCACATAGGAGCCGCCCCAGTACGTTGCTATGGCCGCGTTGATTTCCCCCTTGTTGAGGCCGTGCGCCACAGCCTTGTCGATATCCACGCGCAGGTCATATTGCGTCACATCGTCAAGGCCGCCGCTGCGCGCGTTGTACAGCAGCGGATGCGCCCGCGCCTTTTCCAGCAAAATGTCCCGCGTCTCCATAAGGGCGTCATGCCCTTGCCCGGTCAAATCCATAAGCTCGAATTCAAAACCGGAGGAACGCGCCATTTCCCGGATGGTGGCGGGACGGAAAAAGGCGATACGCGCCTGCGGCATGTCGCGGAAGCGTTGCCGCACCCTGTCGAGGACGGCGTCTATCTGCATCTCCGGCGAGGTTCTGCGGTCCCAGTCGCGCAGGACAATGTAGACCTGCCCGACATTTTGCCCGGCTCCGATGAATGAATAGCCCGCGACGGTGAGAATGTTGCGCACCACGTCCGCCTCTTCGGTCAGGATATAGGATCGGATGTCCGCGAGAACGGCTTCCGTCCTCTCCATGGAGGCTCCGGGAGGGAGCTGCACGGAGGCGTAGAAGGCCCCCTGATCCTCCTCCGGCACAAAGGAGGTGGGCAGGCGCATGAAAAGAAAGGCCGTCGCCCCGAGCCCGAGGACGAAGGCGAAGAACACGGGTTTCGGCGCGTGCAGCATCTTGCGGACGTGAAACTTGTATCGCACGGCAAACCGTTCAAAACCGTTGTTGAAGGCCTTGAAGAACCTGCTGCGCGTGCGGTGGGGCTTGAGCATCGTGGCGCACAGCGCGGGCGAGAGGATGAGGGCCACAAGAGCGGAAAGGGCCATGGCGGTGACGATGGTTATGGAAAACTGTCGGTAGATGATTCCCACGGAGCCCGGCATGAAGGCCATGGGCACAAAGATGGAGGCTATGACCAGCGCCACGCCCACCAGCGCGCCGCTGATCTGGCGCATGGATTTTTCCGCCGCTTCCTTGGGCGAAAGCCCGTCTTCTTTCATGAGGCGTTCCACGTTCTCCACCACCACGATGGCGTCGTCGACCAGCAGGCCGATGGCAAGGACGATGCCGAACATGGTCAGCGTGTTGATGCTGTAGCCCGCGGCGGCGAGAACCGCGAAGGTGCCCAACAGCACGACGGGGATGGCAAGGGTCGGGATGAGGGTGGCCCGGATGTCTTGGAGAAAGAGAAACATGACCAGACAGACGAGGACGATCGCCTCAACCAGCGTTCTGTATACCTGATGGATGGACAGCTCGACGAACGGCGTGCTGTCGTAGGTGAACGTGTATTCCATTCCGGGCGGGAAAAAGGCCGAAAGTTCCTCGATTTTCCGCTTCAACGCTGCGGCCGTTTCCATCGCATTGGCCCCCGGAGCCAAGCCGAAGACCACGGCGGCTCCCGGATTGCCGTTGATTTTCACGATGTTGTTGAAGCGTTCCCCTTGCAGCGCCATGCGGGCGACCTGATGCAGGCGCAGCACCGATCCGTCGGTATCCTTTTTCAGGATAATCTGTTCAAACTCCTCCACCGTGGTCAGGCGGGAGGAGGCATTGACGATGAGGTTGATTTCCTGCCCCGCGACGACCGGACAGGCCCCCACCTGCCCGCCCGCGGTCTGGCTGTTCTGTTCCCGTATGGCCCGCACCACGTCGGACGGATTCAGTCTGTATTGGGCCATTTGGAGCGGATCGCACCATACCCGCATGGCGTATTGCGAACTGAGCGTGGTAAGCTGGCCGACGCCGGGGATGCGGCTGAGGGGCTCCTGAAGATGGCTGGCGAGATAGTCCCCCAGGTCTTCGTCCGTCATGCCCGTGCGGGATGTCAGCCCCATGATCAGCAAGATTCCTGCCGAGGACTTGCTGACGTTAAGCCCCTGCCGCTGGACTTCCTCCGGCAACCTGGGCGTCGCCAGTTGCAGCTTGTTTTGTATCTGCACCTGCGCGATGTCGATGTCCGTGCCGTTTTCAAAGGTGAAGGTCAGCGTGGCCGTGCCCGTGGAATCGCTTTCGGAACTCATGTACATAAGCCCGTCGATGCCGCTTATCTGCTGCTCAATGACCTGCGTGACTGTGTCTTCCATGGTCTTGGCCGACGCGCCCGGACAGGAGGCGGTGACGACGACCTGCGGGGAGGCGATTTCGGGAAACTGGGCCACGGGCAGCACCCAAAAGGACAGGGCGCCGGCGAGCATGACCAGAATGGCCAGCACCCAGGCGAAAATGGGCCTGTTGATGAAAAAGTCGGACATGGTGGTATCCTTGCCGGACGTTATGGCCGCGCCGCATCCGCGCGTTGCGCGATGACGATCTGGCCGGGCCGGACTTTTTGGATGCCTTCGACAAGCAGCCGTTCGCCGCCCGTGAGCCCGCTGCGCACCAGCCAGCGGCCTGCGTGATCGCCTTCAATGTCCACCAGCCTGGGGACCACCTCGAACAGTTCGGAAGAAGGCGCTTCGCCGGGGACGGGTTCCAGCACGAAAACCTGCGGGCGGTTCCGCATATCCCGCGTCACGCTTTTCTGAGGGAGCAGGATCGCCTGCTCGCGTACCCCTATGATCAGCTCGGCGCGCACATACATGCCCGGAAGCAAGAGGCCCTCCGGATTGTCGAATCCGGCGCGCAGGCTTACCGTGCCGGTGTGCTCGTCCACGGAAATGTCGGAGAAAAGAAGC
This sequence comes from Desulfovibrio sp. ZJ200, assembly GCF_011039095.1. Lineage (NCBI taxonomy): Bacteria > Pseudomonadati > Thermodesulfobacteriota > Desulfovibrionia > Desulfovibrionales > Desulfovibrionaceae > Desulfovibrio > Desulfovibrio sp. ZJ200. The sequence goes on from NZ_JAAKEH010000049.1 coordinate 15,803, forward strand.
TCCCCTTCCAGCCACTCGTCGCTGCCGGGCCTGGTATAGGGAGAACCGCCTTCAAGATGCAGCCTGACCCTGGCGGCATCCCTGGCGGCGCTTTTCAACAGCCCGGTCGAGAGCGCCTGCCGGATTTGTATCAGCTCCGCGCTGGATTGGGTGATGTCGATGAAGACGGGGCTGAGTTGCCGTATGGTCGCCAACGGCTCTTGCTGGTTTTGTGTGACCAGCGCTCCTTCAGTCACAAAGGAGCGCCCTATCCGCCCGCTTACGGGGGCGACGATGCGCGTGCGATCCAGATTGATTTTCGCGTTGGCGAGCAATTCCCTGCAGGCGGCGATTTCCGCGCGAACCTCATGATAGGCGGCCACGGCGTCGTCGCGCGCCTGAAGCGGCACGGCCTTGCTTTTTGCCAGGAGGATATGGCGTTCCGCGCGAAGCCTTGTCGTTTCCTCGCGGGCTTCCGCTTTCCTCAGGTTGGCTCTGGCGTTGTTGTAGGCGGCGTTATAGGGGGAAGGGTCGATCTGATACAAAACCTGCCCGGCCTCCACGTCCATGCCTTCCTCGAACAGGCGTTTTTGCAGAATGCCGCTCACTTGCGGCCGAACTTCGGAAACTTTGAACGCCGCGACGCGGCCGGGCAACTCGCGCTTAAGCGTGATGGTTTCCGTCGTCACCCTTTGGTACTGCACATGAGGAAAAGAGGCGGATTCGCGTGGAGTATCGTTTCCGCAGCCCGCCACCGAAAGGATACCAGCCCAGCACATCATCCAGCGAAGTAGTGACCGAAACGCCAAGGCGAGCCTCCTTGAGAGCTTTTTCCTTGTGAAAGTGCATCCTGTGACGGATTCCGGGCCGCGCCGACGTGTGAAGCGGAGCAGCCCGGAAGGCCTCAACGTCAATCGTCACTCTCTTCCCATGTCCACTGTCCCTGGGGCTGGCTATGGAGCTTCCAGTTCAGCTCAGCGACACGGGCGGCTTCCGGGGAGCGGGGGAAGACGGCCTTCGTGACGTTCACACTGGCGATGTGCACATTCTGCTTTGCGAAGTCGGCAAAAAGCGCTTCGGTCATGTTGCGGATGCCCGCCTTCGCGACGCCGAGCGCCAGATATTCAGGCGCGGGGCGCAAGGCCAGCCTGCCGCCCGTAAGCAGAATGGTGCCCGCTTTGCGGGCCAGCATGGCGGGCGCGAAGGCTTTGAGGGCGTAAAGGCAGCCGGTGATGCCCACCAGCACGTCTTCGGCAAGATTGGCGTACTCCGCCTGGCTCAGGGATTGCCCGTGCACGATGGCCGCGTTGTAGTGCAGTACGTCGACAATGGCATACCGTTCCGCCAGTGCCACAAGTTGCCGGTGGTCGCCCGCGTCGAGTCTGACGGCCTCCGCCTCCTGCCCGGTGGCCTGCCGCACTTCGTCCGCCAGTCCCCGCAACCGCTCCGGATTGCGGGCGGTCAGAACGGGGTGAAAGCCTTCTTTGGCGAAACGAATGGCCGTGCTGAGGCCGATGCCGGGGCCGGCGCCGATGCTGAGAAAGATTTTTTTCATGACGTGGCTCCTTTGTGACAGGTTAGAGCATTCTGCTAATTTCATTAGCAAAATGCTCTAGTTATCCACCAGCTTCGCGTGGCTTTCAGGGTAACGCGCGCCGGTTATGACAATGCCGTCCAGCATCGACTTGATGGATGCCAGCTCTGCCGCCGTAAAGGAAACATTCAGGCTGCCCAGATTTTCTTCAAGGCGGCTGATTTTCGTGGTTCCGGGAATGGGCGCCATCCATTCCTTCTGCGCCAGCACCCAGCCCAGAGCGATCTGCGCCGGCGTCACCCCTTTCCGCGTGGCCAGTTCCGTGACGAATTCGGCCAGCTTCATGTTGTTCTGGAAGTTTTCGCCCTGAAAGCGCGGGATGGAACTGCGGTAATCGCTCTTGTCCAGCTTTGAATCGCGGCTGAACCGCCCGCTCAGGATGCCCTTGCCCAGAGGAGAGAAGGGCACGAAGCCGATGCCCAGCTCTTCCAGCGTGGGGATGATTTTTTGTTCCGGATCGCGGTAGAACATGGAATATTCGCTCTGCACGGCGCTGACCGGGCAGACGGCGTGCGCCCGGCGGATGGTGTCCGCACCCGCTTCGGAAAGCCCGAAATACAGCACCTTGCCTTCCTTGATGAGCTCGCTCACCGTGTTCGCCACGTCCTCTATGGGCACCCTGGGATCAACCCTGTGCTGGTAATAGAGGTCGATATGATCCGTGCGGAGTCGTTTGAGCGAGCCTTCCACGGCCTTGCGGATGGCGGCGGGGCTGCTGTCCAGCCCGAACGCCTTGTCGGTATAGGCTCCGCCGTCTTTCGGGATGCTCCAGCCGAATTTGGTCGCTATGACCACCTGATCCCGGTACGGCTCAAGCGCCTCTCCCACCACCTCTTCGTTGGTATAGGGGCCGTATACCTCGGCAGTATCAAAAAACGTAACACCCAGTTCCACGGCTCTGCGTATGACGGCGATGGAATCCTTTTTTTCGGGAAAGGGCGGATAGCTTTGCGAAAAGCCCATGCAACCCAAACCCAAAGCCGATACGGTCAATTTGCCCAACATTCTTTTTTGCATAGCATTTACCTCGTTTTTTCTAGGGATGCGCTCCGTTCCCGCGCCTTTGGGGACTCTATAGGCACGCCGCTCTTGACAGGGAATACGGAAAATTGTTTAAGCGTTTTAAGAAAAACTGAAAGCAACCCGGCGCGGAGGCCCCCCATGTTCCACCCCGGTATTGAAGTCTTTGTTCAGGTGGCGGATAGCGGCAGCTTCTCCAAGGCGGCCGCGGCACGTTTTTGCTCGCCTGTTTCGATCATGAATCAGATCAACGCCCTGGAGTGGAGAGTGGGGGTCACGTTACTCAAGCGCACAAATCATGGCGTGGAACTGACCCCGGCGGGCCGGTCCCTCTATGAGGACGCGAAACGAATCATGGCGGCATCGGAAGAGGCGGTTCGGCGGGCACGCCGCATAGCGGGAACCGGGCAGGGCATTATCAGGCTG
>NZ_JAAKEH010000050.1:0-18470 GCF_011039095.1 Desulfovibrio sp. ZJ200
AGTGCGCACGCCGAAGCCGGGCGCGCGGCCAGCACCACTTCCAGCGGCCGCGTGCAACTTTCCAGCGCGCTGAATTCTGACAGTGAGGCTCTGGCCGCCACGCCCAAGGCCGTGAAGGCGGTCTATAGCGAGGCTGTCAAGTCCGCAAGCCTCACGCAGGCCGGCCGCGTGAAACTCAATAATACAGTCTCCAGCACAAGCGCGGCGGAAGCCGCCACGGCCAATGCTGTGAAGACGGCCTATGACAAGGCCTGTGAAGCGGCAGAAGCTGCCCGCACCCCGGCCACGACGGACAGGCCGGGCGTGGTGCGCATTGGCCAGGGCATCGACGTTGACGCAAACGGCCTCATTTCCGTGGAGATTCCCGCTGTGCCTCTGGCCGCTCCGGAACGGGCGGGGCTTGTGCAGCCTGACGGCGTGACCACCTTTGTCTCTCCGGACGGGATACTGAGCGCCGCCACTCTGGACCCCGGCTGGATCGGCGTGCCCCGCTACGGGCGCAGCACTACCCTGCCGCCCAACCATTGCTGGGCCAATGGCGATTTTGTGGAGTTCGCGGACTGGCCGGAGCTGAAACAGGTCTACGATGCCGGGGGCTTTGCGGGGATGCTGCTGCCCTGGGATGCCAGCAGCAGTACAAAAGCGGCCAATCTGGGCAAATGGCGGCCGGATGCCGCCAACCCTGCGGGCTTGTATACTCCTAATGTGACTGGTCAGTTTCTCCGAAATTGGGGGCCGGGAGCGGGCACGGATGCCGGCGCATGGCAGAATCATGCGATGCAGCAGTGGTATGGTTTCTTTTATAACTCGGAATATAACATACGTTATAACCTGATAGGCATGTCTGGACGAAATGGTTCAGGGGGATTGGTGGCATATAACAATTTGAGCGTATTAACAATATGATGTAAGTGTGTTATATCCCCCCAAAAGGAGGAGCCCATGGAAGCAAAGCCCGACTGCCCCAAGTGCCATGCCAGCACGGTATATCGAAGCGGAAAGATTCTGGGAAAATAACGGTATCGCTGCAAGAATTGTGGATTTCAATTTACTCGCACCACTCCACGTGGCCGCCCGGCAAGTGAAAAAGCCCTTGCGGTCACGCTGTATACCATGGGTCTGTCTCTGTCTGCCATTGCCCGAATTTTTCATGTTTCACCCCCCGCTGTTTTACGTTGGGTACGAACTTTTGCGGAGCGTGTTTATGAAAAGCCTGAACCTGGTGAGGCCATCATTGTTGAGCTTGATGAAATGTGGCATTTTCTGAAGTCAAAAAAAGAAACTTTGGATCTGGAAAGCCTATTGTCGTGATACCGGTCAACTCATCGACTGGGAATGTGGAGGGCGTGATCAGGCTACCCCCCACAGATTGATGGAGCGATTGAAAAAGTGGAAAGTCTGGTTTTACTGTACGGACAAGTGGAAGGTTTATCCTCTGGAGATAGCCGAAAACGATCTGCTTCAGGGGAAAAGTGGCACAGTCCGTATAGAAAGGAACAATTGTCGCCAGCGTCACTGGTTTGCCAGATTCCGCCGAAAGTCGGTCGTTGTTTCACGGAGTCTGCATAGGGTTGATTTGACGATGGCTCTTTTTGCCAGGTTTCATGTGAATGGAACTCTGGATGACATTAAAACATTATTTAGTTAACACTCTCTCTTCGATTTGTCAGAACGTTTTGCTCATGAAACCAGGGTCAGCCCTGCCCGAGGCCACGGCCTGCCTTGCGGGCTTGCGCCGCCTGTGGCATAGCTTGCACATGAATACCGCTGACTCCCGCCCGGCGCGGGCGCAAAAAACGCTTGCCGCGTTGCAGGCGCGCTATCCCCGGCCCGAAACCCATCTCAACTCCCGCAACGCCTGGGAATTGCTGGTAGCCACGGTGCTGGCCGCCCAATGCACCGACGCCCGGGTCAACACCATCACGCCCGAACTTTTCCGGCGCTGGCCCGGACCGGCCGAACTGGCCGAAGCCCCGCAGGATGAGCTGGAAAGCGTGATCCACGCCGCGGGATTTTTCCGCAGCAAGGCCAGGAATCTTCTGGCCGCGGCCCGCCGCGTGCGGGATGTCTACAAGGGCGAGGTGCCCGACACGCTGGAGCAGCTGATCACGCTGGGGGGCGTGGCCCGCAAAACCGCGAACGTGGTTTTGTTCGGCGCTTTCGGCGTCAACCAGGGCCTGGCAGTGGACACGCACGTCAAACGCATCAGTTACCGCCTGGGCCTTACGGATCAGACGGACCCGGTGGCCGTGGAGCGGGAGCTCATGGCGCTTTTCCCGCAGGAGGAATGGGGCAACGTGAATCACCGCATGGTCTGGTTCGGCAGAGATGTCTGCCACGCCCGCACGCCCCTTTGCGGTCAATGCGAGATGGCGGACTTTTGCCCGCGCCTTGAGCCGCCCAAAGGAGCCGGCCCGCGGGCTGCCGAGGCGGGCCGCAGGCCCGGCGGCCGCAACGGCGCGGCGCGCGCCCGGAAAGCCTGAACCCGGTACGGATCATTGCGGAAGATATTTTCGGCCGCGCCTTAAGAAAAACGGCTTGTCGCCGATGAACTAAGACAGAGTATTCACGCCGACCCGGTCGCAACAGCAGCGGCACAGGATGAGGAAAGCCATGAGCCAGAACAGCTTGCTCAACGTCAATAACAATGAGCTTGAAATCATTGAGTTTCTCATTGACGAAAAATTGCCGGACGGCAACGTCTACAGCGGGCATTACGGCATCAATGTGGCCAAGGTGCTGGAAATCATCCGTCTGCCCACGGTCACCAGCGTGCCCAGCAAGCACGACGCCTCGGTGCTCGGCACCTTCAATCTGCGCGGCAAGGTGCTGCCCATTTTGAATCTGGCCGCCTGGCTGGGCAAGGAGATGGCCTCAGACGAAAACAACAAGGTCATTGTCACGGAGTTCAGCGGCGTGCAGGCGGCTTTTCTGGTCTCCACGGTGACCAGCATCCACAGGATGACCTGGGATCGCATCGAGCCGCCCAACAAATATGTGCAGACCTACTCGCGCGAGAGCATCACGGGCGTGGTGCGCATCCAGGATCGGGTGCTTTTCATCCTGGACATGGAAAAGATCCTGGCCAGCATGGACAGCTCCCTGGACATGTCGCAGGTGGAGGTTGACACCACGCCGGTGGAAGGCGCGGGCGAATTTCACCTGCTGGTGGCCGACGACTCAAGCTCCCTGCGCCACATCATCAAATCCTCCCTGGAAAAATCCGGCTTTCAGGTCACAGCCGTGGCCAGCGGTCGGGAAGCCTGGGAATTTCTGACGAAAGCGCGCGACGAAGCCCAGAACAGACAACAGGATCTCACGGATCTGGTGCATCTGGTCATTTCCGACATTGAGATGCCGGAAATGGACGGGCACGAGTTGACGGCCAAAATCCGCGAGAATCCGGGCACCCACAAGCTCCCGGTCATTCTTTTCTCTTCCCTGATCACGGATGCCCTGCGCGACAAGGGCGTCAAGGTCGGCGCGGACAGGCAGGTTTCCAAACCGGATCTGCCGGGCCTGAATAAAATCATCCGCGAGCTCATTGCCGAAAAGTTGCACAAATAGCGTAGATTACCATTGAAACGCTGTGCGTTTCACTGTTTCGTTCTGCCGGAATACGCGGTTTTCGGCAGAACCCGCGCCGCTTCACGGCGCGCCCACGGGCCGCGCAACGGATGGCCGCCGCGTTGCATGGCCCGCGACAGAGCGCGGCAGCGCCCGACCGGTTTCGGACCTCCCGCCCGGCTTTCGCAGTCTGGCAACCTTCTTGCATTCGCTTGCGGCATGGATGTCTTCAACTATGATCCGGCGGCCGTGCTGAGCCTGCTGCTCACCATCATGCGGGTGAGCATCGTCATGTTCATGCTGCCGGTCTTTTCCACCAACAACATCCCCATCCCGGTCAAAGCCGCGGTGACCATTGTCTTTTCCCTGGGCGTGTGGCCGCATCTGGCGCTTCCCGGCGCGGCCATGCCCGCCCATCCCTTTGACCTGGCCCTGATGCTGCTCGGCGAGGTGGTGCTCGGCCTGGTGCTCGGCATGGCCGTCAATTTTCTGTTCATGGGCATTCAGGCGGGCGGCGAGCTGCTGGGCTTTCAGATGGGCTTTACCATGATCAACTTCGCGGACCCGCTCACCGGCAACCAGACCGGGGCCACGGCCTTTTTTCTCTGGATGGTCTCCCTGCTGACCTTTCTGGCCCTGGACGGGCATCTTTACATGATCAAGGGCTTTGCCGCCTCTTTTGCCCTGGTGCCGCCCGGCGGCCTGTTTATCGGCGATACCCTGCTGCGGCAGGTCCTGCATCTGGCGGCCGGGATGTTCGTGCTGGCCCTGAAAATCGCCGCGCCGGTCATGGTGGCCCTGTTCATGGTGGAAGTGGCTCTGGCCCTTGTGGCCCGCACTTCGCCACAGATTCACATCATGGAATTCGGCTTCCCGATCAAAATCGGGGTGGGCTTTTTCTTTGTGGGCCTCTTGCTGGTGATCATGTCCGATCATGTGGAAGAGTTCATCAGCGGCATGGACGGCCTGTTCGCCAATCTGCTGCGGGCCATGAGCCAGTTGTACAACTAAAGCATTTTGCTAATAAAATTAGCTAAACGCTCTGGCGACAGCGTTAGAGCATTTTCTCTTTGAAAATGCTCTGCTGACGCGACAGCGGCAGCCGCCGCAACGCGGCGTGCATTCAGGCGAAAACCGCGTTTTTCGCCTGAATGCCACCTTTGACTTTCATAAAAAGTCAAAGGTAATCTGCTCTGGCTGGCGCCCGCGGTCGCCAGAGCGGTTGCCGTTTTCAACAGCAAACCGCTCCGGGGTGTGTTAACGCTACAGAGCGGTAAAAAAGTTCCTGTTGACCATGCCCATATCCGGAGAAATAATCAGGAATAACAGATGAACAGGTTTACTTTTCTTGTCGTGTGCCTTGTGGCCGTGCTCTTTCTCTTTGCCTGCGGGTCTGACGACGAAAATCAGCGCCGCGACGCCACAAAAGCGGATTCCGCCGCAACTCCGCCGAGCGCCAATGCCACGCTCCCCGAGGCTCGCGCACCCGCTCCTGCGCCCTTGCCTCCGCTTTCAGCCGAGGAGAGAACGCAGGCCGACAAGCTGGTGGAATTTTCCAATGCCGCCACCAGCGCGCTGACAGAGGGCTATTACGCGTTGCCGGACGCCTTGCTGGACAATGCGCGGGAGTATTTGCAAGAGTGGCGGCTCGCGCCCCGGCCTCACGCGCGAACGGCCCAGCGCGACGCGGCCGCGCGGCGACTCACCCCTGCCGGGGGCTTGTTTCCCGCCGAGGCGGAAGCACAACTGGCGCAGAGCGTCAAGGACATGAGCAAAGCCCTTGACTCCATGTTGGCGGAGTACAGGGCTCTGGAAAAATATGTGGCTGACGACACGATCAAGGATGACGGCGCGCAAGGCAAAAAACTCGTGCAGAACCTGAGAAACGCGCATACGGTGTTTATGGCGGCGCGCAAGAGTTTTCTGGAAACAGTGGAGGCCCGCGCCGCGCAGGCCGAGAATCTGCTGTTGCGGGAGCACCCCCTGAAGCGCCAGATCGTGGAAGCCCGGAAGATCTTTTCCCTCTTCAGGCAGGCAGGGGATCTGCTTGCCCCGGAGGAGCCCGACGGCACAGCCCTGGAACAATTGCGCGGCCAATTGGAAGCCTCCCTGGCTCTGGCCGGGCGGCCGCCTTTCCCGGCAGCGCCGCAGGTGGAGCGGGCCTATCGCGCTTTTCTCAAGGAAGCGGCGATCTTCTCTCAAAAGCTGGCGCAAGGGCAGCGCGAAGGCTTTCACAGCCGCATACGTCGGGAACTGAACGAAAGCGTCGCGCGCAGCCGCGAAGCGTACAATGCTTTTGTGCGGGCCGCCAACGAGACATAGGCGGAAAAAGGCCTGTCCTTTTCCTGGCCGGGTTCGGGCCGGGAAGCAGATCCATTCTGAAAGCGCCGCCGCAGCGCCCTCCGCAGGCCTTGCCCTGCTTTTTTGGCGTTGCAGGGTTTTCTTTTATCTGCCGGAGCAGCGCCCGCGCATCGCCGCGCCGCGCTTGCCGGAGCAGCGGTTTTTCCCTCTCTGGGCTGAGGCTGCGTTTTTTGCCTGGGCATCGGGGGGCACTTTCACGCCGCCCGCTTTGCTCATGCCGGCCATCCCTGTCGGTTTGCCGACAGATTTTTTCTGTCTGCGCATAATTAGTTGAAAAATATACAAAAATACGGTTTGGCAAGCTCATTGCAATATCCGAAGGCAAAAAATACAGACATGTGTCCGGCTTTGTCCGGCAATCTGACTTTGGAGGTTCGGCATGTTTTTTTTGCTGGGAGGCAACGAAAAAAAGGCGCGCAAGGCTGAAAAACAGGCACAAATGCCCGAAGCCGACAGCCGCGTGCGCGACGTTTTTCTGGCCGGGCGTTTTCCTGTGGTGACCACGCATCAGGTGGAAGGCCGCCGTATCGCAAAAGTGCTGGGCCTGGTCTGCTGCCGGGGCTTTGATTCGGAGGAGGCCTTTTTCGGCATGGCCGGGCGGGCCATGAACAAGGGCGCGCAAGCCATTGTGGGCTATAGTGAAAACGTGGCTTTTCACCCGGACGGCAGCAAGTATTTTTCCTGCTACGGCACGGCGGTCATGTTTGAATATGATCCCGCCGATCCCGACGCGCTGCCCCTGATGCTTCAGAACAGATTCAAATTGCAGGAGCAGCAGCCCAACAGCGACATGATCTGAAGCTGTTGCTGGCGGCTGACGCCAGATAACAGAGCGCCCCGGTCCATTGTCGCGATGGGCCGGGGCTATGAAAAATGTAAACACTGGCAGCCATGCGGGCGCTGTAACGCGCCGCGCCAGCCCCGGTTTCTGTTGACGCAGGAGCCGGGGTTTTTTTTCATATAGAGCATTTTGTTTTTGAAATTATTCAATTTCAAAAGCGGCGCTGCCATCATTTCGCGTCCAGAACGCGGTCTGGACGCGCATTCGGCGCGGGCGCCAGCTAACGCTGTCGCCAGAGCGGTTTGGATAATTTCATTATCAAGCCGCTCTAGAGCATTTTGTTTTTGAAAATGCTCTGCTGACGCGAAAGCGGCAGCCGCCGCAACGCGGCGTACATTCAGGCGAAAACCGCGTTTTTCGCCTGAATGCCACCTTTGACTTTTAGAAAAAGTCAAAGGTAATCTGCTCTAGAACAAAGGCGAAAATCGCGGCTTGCCGGCGCATTCAGGCAAGCCGCGACAGGTACGCTTCACTGTTGCGGAGTGCCGCGGCTTATTCCGCGGCCACCGTGCCCACGGCCTGCAGGCGGATGTCCGGCGGGATCTCGGCCTGCGAGATCACGGGCACCGTGGGCAGAAAACGGGTGATCAGCTGCGCCAGATGCGGCCGGATCATGGGGTTTGCCAGAAGCACAGGCTGGCCGTCGGTATTGACCGCATTTTCCACGGCCGTATTGATATTCTGCACCAGGCGCTGGGCCGCTGCCGGGTTGAGCGACAGAAAGGCCGCGCCGTTTTCCGCCTGGCGGATGCCCTCCTGCACCATGCGCTCGGCAGTGCCGTTCAGGGTCAGCACGGGCAGCACGCCCTGGCTGTCCAGATACGGCCGCACAATGGAGCGGGAGAGCTTTTCGCGCACATACTCGGCCAGCATGTCCGGATTTTTGATGCCGGTTCCGTAGTCGCCCAGGGTTTCCACGATGGTCAGCATGTCGCGGATGCTCACGTTTTCGCGCACCAGCAGTTGCAACACCTTCTGAACCGCGCCCAGAGGCAGCACGCCGGGCACCAGATCCTCCACGGCCTTGGGCGCATGCTTGCCCACCGTGTCCAGCAGGCCCTGCACGGCCTGACGATCCAGAAAGTCGGCGAGATGGCGCTTGAAGACCTCGGTCAGATGCGTGGCGATCACCGTGGCCGGGTCCACCACCGTATAGCCTGCCATCATGGCTTCCTCGCGCTGGCTGTCCGGTATCCAGAGAGCGGGCAGGTTGAACGCCGGTTCCCGGGTTTCGATGCCGCTGATCTGGGTGGTCACGTTGCCCGGGTCCATAGCCAGGAAATGATCCACCAGAATTTCCGCCGAGGCCACCTGATTGCCCTTGATCAGGAGCGCATACTGGCCGGGCTTCAGTTGCAGATTGTCGCGCAGATGCAGGGAGGGGATCACCACGCCCATATCCAGGGCGAACTGCCGCCGGATGGAGCGGATGCGCGCCAGCAGGTTGCCGCTCTGTTCCTCGTCCACCAGGGGGATCAGGCCGTAGCCCACTTCCAGCTCCAGGGTGTCCAGGGGCAGCAGGGCCTGCACTTCCTCGGGCGTGTCGGCTGTGCCTGAGGCTTTGCCCTTGGCTGCCTTTTTGCTCTTCTTTTCCTCCTTTTCCTCATCCCTGGCGCTCAGACGGCTTACCAGGAAGAGCAGGGCGGACAAAATCATAAAGGGAACAGTGGGCAGGCCGGGCACCAGGGCAAAGACCAGAAGCACGCCGGAAACCATCTTCATGGCCTGGCTGTTGAAGGTGAGCTGGGCCAGAAATTCCTCGCCCATCTTGGCTTCCGAGGCCGCGCGCGAAACCAGCAGGCCCGTGGCCGTGGAGACGATGATCGAAGGGATGGTGGACACCAGGCCGTCGCCGATGGTCAGCAGGGAATAGGTGGTCAGGGCAGTGCCCCAGTCCATTTCTTTCTGGACAACGCCGATGATGATCCCGCCGATCAGGTTGACCAGGGTGATCAGCATGCCCGCGTTCACGTCGCCGGAAACAAATTTGCACGCGCCGTCCATGGCGCCGTAGAAATCGGCCTCCTTGCGCAGACCGTTGCGGCGGGCCGTGGCCTCCTCCTCGTCAATGAGCCCGGCGTTGAGGTCGGCCTCAATGGCCATCTGCTTGCCGGGCATGGCGTCCAGAGTGAAGCGCGCGGCCACTTCGGCGATACGCGTGGTGCCTGCGGTGATCACCGTCTTGTTCAGGATAAAGAGGATCATGAAGATGACGCCGCCCACCACATAGCTGCCGCCCACCACGAACTCGCCAAAAGCGCGGATCACGTTGCCCGCGGCCTCGACGCCCATGTCGCCGTTGAGCAGGATCAGGCGGGTGGAGGCCACGTTCAGCGCCAGGCGCAGCAGGGTGGTCACCAGCAGCAGGGAGGGAAAAATCGTGAACTCCAGGGGCGAGGTCATGAACATGGTGGTGACCAGCACGAGCAGGGCAATGGAAATGCTCACGCAGAGCATGATGTCCAGAAAAAAGGTGGGCAGCGGCACCAGCATGACGAAAAGAATGATGACCACGCCCGCGGCCAGCATGATTTCGCCGTGTTTGGAGAAGCGGCTGTAATCCATTTGCGGAAGAGTGACTGTTGCCATTTTTCTGACACCTCGTTTTGTCCCTGAACCGGCTTGCCCGCACTAGCGCTTAACGGCTTTGGGCGTGAGCCTCCAGATGCTTGCCAGCAGCGTGGCCACTGCCTTGTACAATTCCTCGGGGATCATCTCGCCCACGTCCACTGCCTTATACAAAGCGCGTGCCAGGGGCACGTTTTCGCGGATGGGCACCTTGTGCTCGCGCGCCACGGCCTTGATTTTCTCGGCCAGATGATCCGCGCCCTTGGCCAGCACCACCGGGGCCGGGGCTTCGGCGGTGTTGTAGCGCAGGGCAACGGCAATATGCGTGGGGTTGGTCACCACCACGTCGGCCTTGGGCACGTCCTGCATCATGCGTTGCATCATGCTTTCCATCATCTTTTTGCGCTGCTGGCCCTTGATCACCGGATCGCCTTCAGCCTGCTTGCGTTCGTCCTTGACTTCGTCCTTGGTCATCTTCATGCCTTCCCGGTAGGCATAGCGCGACTGCCAGACATCAAAGGCGGTAATGGCCAGGATGGGCAGCAGGGCATACGAGGCCAGGCGCAGGGCCATCTGCAGCATGTACACGGCCACGCCTTCGGGCGTGGCGTAATACATGGGCAGGAAGTTTTGGTATTCCTGATAGATAAGATAGCCGGGGATCAGCGAGAGGATGATCGAGAACAGCAGGCTTTTGATGGTGCGCAAGGCGGTCTGCGGCGAAAGCAGCATCTGCTTCAGCCCTTTGATCAGGTTGAAACGCTGCCATTTGAACTTGAAAACCTTGGTGGTCCAGAGTTTGCCCACCTGCAGGCGCTGGGCCAGAAAGGCCAGAAAAGCCAGAAAGAGCAGCACGGGCAACAGAATCTTGCAGATCTCCAGGGCCAGCTCAATGCTCAGAGTGTAGACATTCTGGGGATTGGGATCAAACGCCCAGGCATGGCCCAGAAAACGCTGGAACAGGACCTTGATTTGCTCGCTCATGGGGCCGATCCAGACGTACAGCGCGATCATCCCCCCCACCAGGCTCACGGCCTTGCCCAGTTCCTGCGATTTGGGGACATTGCCCTCCTCGCGCTGCTTTTTGCGGCGCTTGGGAGTGGCTTCTTCCGTTCTGCTTGGATCTGTTTGCTTACCGAACATGCCTGCTCCCTGTGGTCGCTGTTTTGGCGTTCAGCAGAGGAATAGCAAAAAGCATGCCTTGGCGGCACGTTCAACGCGGCCCGCGCCTGGGCGCTCAGTCTGTTTCTGCCGTTTTTTCTTCCTCGCGCCACCACCAGCGGGCGCGCTCGCAGAGCAGATCGATATCGCCCGCGGCGGCCAGATTGAGCATCTGACGGTATTGGCGCACGGCCTCGTGGCTGTGGGGATTGGCTTCAAACAGCCCGGCAAAGAGCCGGGCGTCCTCGGTGAGCATTTTGCGCGCCGCGGCCTTGCGGCGGTCAAAGGAGGGCGTGAGATAGGGCAGCAGATCTTCCTGCCCGGCCAGCAGGGCAAAGTAGGCCAGGTTGGTGATGAAGTTCATGCCCTGGATGCGGGCCATGGCCTGATCGTGCTTTTGGGCCGTGGTCCGAAAGACCCGGCAGCCCAGGGCCGTAAAAAAGCCCTCGGCCAGGGCGAGATGTTCTTCCGTGGCCGTGCGGCCCGGAATCACGGCCACGGGCAGATCCGCGCCCGGCGCGGGCCTGGGCCCGAACAGGGGATGCGTGCCCGCCACCGGCCCGGGCCAGGCCTGCTCCATCTGCCGCATGGGCTGTTCCTTGACCGAAGTGATGTCCGCCAGCACCGCGTCAGGCGGCAAATGCGGGCAGACTTTGGCCAGCGTGGCCTCAAACACGGCCGCGGGCACGCAGATCAGGGCGAGATCCGCGTTTTCGCAGGCCGGAGCCAGAATTTCGGGCGTGAGCGGCAGATCCGCGCCCGCGACGCGCAGCCCGGCCACGGCGGCCCGGGCCAGCAACATGGCTCCCATGCGACCGCGCGAGCCCACCAGCACGGTTTTGCGCGGCAGGCTCGCCTGTTTTTCGTGGGGAGCGTTTTTCATGCCAGACGGCTCCAGATGTCCCAGAACTGCGGAAAGGATTTGCAGACCACCGAAGGATCGTCCAGGCGCGTTTCCATGCGCAGGCCGGGTTCCTGAAGACCCAGCAGGGCCAGGGACATGGCCATGCGGTGATCGTTGTGCACGCAGAGATTCAGCCCTTCGGGCAGGCGCGGGGCGTTCTGCCTGCCGCAGCCCCGCCCTGCCAGGCCGTTGACCAGCAGGCCGTCGGAGAGCGCGTCCACTGTCACGCCGGTTTTGGCCAGTTCCTGGGCCGGGGCGCTGATCCGATCCGATTCCTTGACGCGCAGATGCGCCACATTGCTGATCCGCGTGGAGCCGCGGGCAAAGGAAGCCACCACCGCCACGGTGGGCACCAGATCCGGGCAGGAACCCATGTCCAGGGCCACGCCGTGCAGCGCCGAGGGGTAGGCCGTGACAGCGTCCGCTTCCATTTCCAGGCGCGCGCCCATTCTTTGCAGGATGTCCAGCAGGGCGCGGTCCCCTTGCAGGGAGTCCGAGCGCAGGCCTTCCACGCGCACGGGCCTGCGGCCCAGAACTCCGGCTGCCAGCAGGTAGGACGCCCCGGACCAGTCGCCTTCCACCGTATAGTCGCCCGCCCGGTACGCGCCGGGCTGCACCGTCACGCGCAGACAGCCGGGCCGGGCCTCGCGCAGCTTGCGCCAATCGCCGTCGGGCAGGGCCTGCCAGGGGCTTTCCTCGTTTTTGCGCGTCCGGACGCTGAACGTGATTCCGAAATCCGCAAGGCATTGCAGGGTCAGGCCCACATAGGGCCAGGACACGGCTTTGCGACCGGCCAGATCCACGGTCAACGGCGCGGGCCCCAGCGCCGCCGCCAGCAAAAGCCCGGAAAAATACTGGCTGGAAACATCCATGCCCAGGCGCACTTCGCCGTGGAGCGGAGCCGGATCAAGGCCCTTGGCCGTAAGCAGCAGCGGGGGGCAACCGGGCCTCTGCTCAAAGCAAACGCGCGCGCCCAGTTTTTCCAGGGCGTCGGTAAGCTCGCCGATGGGCCGCTCATGCATGCGCCCGGCCCCGTGAATGCGAAAGAGCCCCTGCCCGGCGGCCAGCACGGCCGTAAGCAAACGGCAGGTTGTGCCGGACTCGTGCACGTCGCAGGAGAGCGGTTCCCGGTCGCCGCCGCGCGGCGCGCCGTTCATGCCCGTGACCCGCCAGCCCGAGGGCCCCGGGCCGTCTGCCGCGTCTGGCGGCAGCGCTTCCATGCGCGCCCCGGCGGCGCAAAGGATGGCGCGGGTGCGCTCCAGATCCCGGCTTTCCAGGGTATGCCGTACTGTGGAGACGCCGGTCGCCAGGGCCGCGCCGATCAGGTAGCGGTGCGACAGGGACTTGGAGGCCGGGGCCGTGACCGTCACCGGGGAAAGGTTTTCTTTTATTTCCATCATGGCTCAGATACCTTGCTCCTGGCGGGATTCCTCCTCGCCGACGCTCATCCGGTCCAGTTGCGGGCCGGTGGGATAACTGCCCAGAATGCGGAAGCTGGTGCAGGCCTCGCGCAGTTGTTCCAACAGACCTGTATGGCGCGGATTTTCCAGATCGCTCTCCACATCCGCAAAAAAGACGTATTTCCAGCACTGGCCCCGCAGGGGGCGGGATTCCAGCTTGCGCATGTTGATGCCATGCCTGGCCAGCAGATCCAGCACAGTGGCGAGCGCCCCGGACTTGTCCGGCAGGGTGAACAGCAGGGAAGTCTTGTCCGCGCCGCTGTGGCCGCCGGGCGTGGGCCGGGGCACGACGCCGCCCTGGGGCGTCCGGGCCGTGGTGGGCCCGATGATCACAAAGCGTGTCCAGTTGCCGGGCTCGTCCTCAATGCGCCGGGCCAGCACGCCCAGGCCGAGCATGTCGGCCAGCTTGCCGTGTCCGATGGCTGCCGCGTCCTTTTGCCCGGCGGCGCGGTTGGCCGCCGCTGCCGTGGATTCCACGGGCGTCAGCCCGGCATTGGGCAGATGCGCCCGCAGCCAGCCGCCGCACTGGGCCAGGGGCTGCGGATGAGAATAGACCGTGCGCACGGCGGCCAGGGACGGGGCGTCGCTCAAGAGACAGTGCGAGATGCGCGAGAAAAGTTCGGCCTGAATAAAGACCTCGTGCTTTAAAAAAAGGTCGAAGCTCACGCCCACGGTGCCCTGGAGCGAGTTTTCCAGGGGCACGACGCCCAACTCGCAACGCCCCGCGCTGACTTCTTCGAAAACCTGGGCAATGTCCGCGCAGGGATGAAAGCGGGCCGCATGCCCCAGATATTCCACCCCGGCAAAATAGGAAAAGGTGCCCTCGGGCCCCAGATAGGCCACGTTTTGCGGGCGTTGCAGGGCGCGGGAAGAGGAGAAGATCTCGCGCCAGATGGCCCGCAGATGCTCTTCGGGCAGCGGGCCGGGGTTGCGGGCGGCCAGGCCGTCCAGCACCTCGCGCTCGCGCAGGGGCTTGAAGATGATGTCCGACGCGTGCGCCTTGATCCGCCCCACCTCAAGGCTCAGGGCGGCGCGACGGTTGAAGAGCGCCAGCAGTGCCTGATCCACACGATCGATTTCCCCGCGGATGGCGCTCAGGCGCTGCGCGGAGGCCGGAGATTCCTGGGCCGGGGCCGCGGCGCCCGGCCAGGGGCTATTGTTGTCCGCCATGCGCCTAGACCTCCCGGATTTCTTCGCGCACGCGCATGCCGAAGTGGCGGCCCGCTTCATCCAGGCGGCAGAGCACCGCATCGCCGGGCTTGAGGCTCACCACGCTGAGCGGCGTGCCGTCAGGCGCCGTGAGCCGGATGGTCTCGGCGTTCTGCAGAAAGACGGTTCCTTTTTGCAAACCGTTTTGCGTGTCCGCCTGAGCTTCAATCAGGAGCATGGGCCGCACCTCGATCTTGACCCGGCCCAGAGTGGCCACGCCGGTTGCGCCCTCGGCATCCACGATCAGCACTTCCTGACCGGCTTTCAGTTCGCCCAGATAGCTGGTTTTGTCATGGGGCAGGCGGGTGTAGGCGTGCACGGCCCCGGCGTTGATCCGGAAAGGCCGCGCGGCCACGTACTCGTTATGCTCGGTCTCCGCGTGGACCAGAAAGGTAAAGGCGCTGGAATTGCCCACCAGCATACCCTGGCCGCGGCGCAACAGGGAGAGCGTATCCGCGCAGACCCGGTGCCCCAGGCCCACGGGCTCCACGCGGGTGATCACGGCGGGGAGCAGATCTTCCCGCCCCTGCGAGAGTTTGCACTGGGCCACAATTTCCTTGAGATCGGCCAAAGCCTCGGGCAGAACCACAATGCCAGCCACGCCGCGCTCCAGAATCCCGGCGGCCAGGCGCGCCTCGTCCAGATTTCCCGCCTCGACCAGAACCGCATCGCTCTGGGCCAGCAGATTTTCCACCGGGATCACCTCCCAGCCGCGGGCCAGCGCCACGCGCTCGCCGTTTTTCAGGCGCGCCAGCACGGCTTCCTCGTCGGCCTTGGCCGAGAGCGCGGCAACGGCCACCTCATCTTCGGCCCAGACCGGGCAGCGGGACAGCGCGGCCACCTGATCCACCCGCTCGCGCGGCGCGATCACGCCGTCCACGCCGGACTCCAGAGCCAGCGTGACCTGCTCCTTGGCAAAGGGCACGCAACGAAAATAAATGCGGGACATCTGCCTTACTCTCCCACGATCTGCATGGCCTGATCCACTGAGGCATTCTCATGCACGATGGCGCGCAAAGCTTTGACCAGCGCCACCCGGCGCGGATGCTGGAAGACGTTGCGGCCTACGGAAATGCCCGCGCCGCCCGCTTTGAGGGAGTCATGGACCATTTCCAGAATCTGGCGGGTGGAATCCATGCGCTCGCCCCCGGCAATGACCACGGGCACGCAACAGGCCGAAACCACGTCCGCGAAGCTCTCCATGTCGCCGGTGTAGGGCACCTTGACGATATCCGCGCCCAGCTCCACGCCCACGCGCGCGCAGTGCGCCACGATCTCGGGCGCGTAGCTGTTGGTCACCTGCGGGCCGCGCGCGTACATCATGGCCAGCAGCGGCATGTGCCAGTTGTCGCAGGCTTCGGCCACCCGGCCCAGATCCGCGAGCATCAGGCGCTCGTTGGGATCGCCCAGATTGACGTGCACGGAAACGCAGTCCGCGCCGTGCTTGATGCCTTCCTCCACCGTGCCCACCAGCGTCTTGGTGTTGCCGATGGGCGAAAGCGCGGTGGAAGCGGAGAGGTGGACGATGAGCCCGATATCCTTGCCCGCGCTGCGGTGCGAGCAGCGCACCAGGCCCTTGTGCATGAGCACCGCGTCCGCGCCGCCCAGGGCCATGTCGTTGACCGTCTCGCGCATGTCCACCAGGCCTTCCACAGCGCCGATGGTCACGCCGTGATCCATGGGCACGATGATCGTGCGGCCGTTTTCGCGGTTGATGATACGCTCCAGCCGGACTTTTTTGCCGAGGTACATGAAAGACTCCTTTGTGGCTTTTGTCGGATTTCGTTACGGGCAATCCGCCTGCGGCCAAAGAAAAAGGGCCGCCGGCGGATTGCCTGCGGCCCTTGAAACTTCCGGACAACGGACGTCAGCGAAGTTCCCGACCACAGGCTTCGGTAAAGTACGCAAAAAAGTACCAGCTCAGGCCGGCGGCGCACGAGGAAGCTATGGCGGGAATAAACTGAGGCATGACGTAAAACTCCGTGTTGCAATGTGAGTAGCCTCAGGCCCGGCGGATGTCAATAAAAAAATATGAAAAAAATGCTCTGCGATCAAAAAGAGTCATTTTGCTGCTGACAAGGTTTGCGGCTTTTGTCACACATCAGGCAAAAGAAATCTTACCATTGAGAGCGTGCAGCTGCTTTCATTGGCAAAACGCCCTAACGGCCGCGCGCCGGCCCTGGCCCTCATTCGGCCTGACGCGCCGGGCTTGGGCCTGCTCTGGCGCTTCAGCCTTTGATCGTGTCCGTGGCGGGCGCGGCGACCTGGAGCGGGGCAGACGCCTGGGATTGCGCCCGGGCCTGGGCCTTGCCCGGAGCAGAACCTGCCGGGCGCAGTTTACGGCTTTGCAGGCGGCGCAGCACAAAATCCGAGGCTTTGACGCCCTCGGAAACGGCCGAGAGCGGAAATTCGGCGCGGGCCAGGTTGCGGTGCCCCCCGGCCGCGCCCACATCATAAAAACAGGCGTCGGCCAGGCGGCCCACGTCCCGCGTGCCGTCGCCGCGAAAGATCACGATCACGGTTTTGCCCACAATGCCGCTGACGGCAATCCATTTCAGACCGTGCACTTTCGTGAAGAAGTCGGCCACGGCCACCAGCAGATCCGCGCTGTTGGCCTCATTGAGCCAGGCGTAGGCCCCGCTGCCCCGGCAGTCGGTCAGCGAGCGGAAGGCGCGCGAAAAGAGCGGCAGCCATTCGCGCAAGTATTCGCTGCGGATGATCCGGCGCAGCAGATTCTTGTCCGCGTGGCGCGAAAGCCATTGATAGGCCCGCAGATCCTCCTCGCCGCCGGATCGCTCGAAAGTTCCGGTGTCCGTGCGGATGCCGTAGAGCAGGGCCGTGGCCAGGCGCGGGCCGGGCCGCGTGTGCAGGACCTGCAAAAAGCGGGTCATCATGGTGCTCGTGGCTCCGATGTCGGGCCGGATGTTGCAAAAGGCGGCGGGGGACGTGGAGCAGACGAATCCCGGCGGCAAGGGGTGGTGATCAATGATCAGATCAAAGGGAAGGCCCTGAAAGGCCTTGTTGTGGTGCGGCTGGGAATCCACAATGGCGAAGCGGTTGAACTGGCCCGCCATTTCCGGCTGCCAGGCTTTGACCGGAATGCGCAGGTAGCGGATCATGGCCAGATTGTCCGGCCGGGTCACTTCGTTGATGCTCAGGATCTCCACGCTGTGCGCCCTGTGGATCATGAGCCTTTTCAAGGCCATGGCCGAAGCCAGAGCGTCGGGATCCGCGGTGATCAGGATGCCCCAGCGACCGTCCTTGTTCAGATTCTGCCGCCATTGCTTGAATCGCGCGATGTGTTCGGCCTTGCCCGGCATGCCCGTTCCCCTGTCATGGCCTTGATTGTGGATGTTAACGTATTTCTGCCGCCACCTTCGCGTTTCCGGCCAGGGCAGCCAGAACCGGCAGGGAGGCCGCCAGGCCCGGCCAGTGAAAAATCTCCGCCAGATGCACTGCCGTGGCCGGGAGGCGGCGCATGATCCCAAGAGCTGCCTCGCGCTCGGCCATGCTGAACCCGGTGAGCGGCAAATGCTCGTCCCGCCTGCCGGGCGCGCTCCAGTGGATCAACGCCGCCTGATCGGGCAGCTCCGAGTCCGCAAGACCGCGCTGAGCATAGCCCAGCAGATGCCCCACGTCCAGACAGACGCCCAGGCCGTGCTCCGGCAGAAAACCGCAGCCCAGGCGGGCCAGATCGCAGCAATCGATATTTTCCACCAACAGGGGCGCGCTGCTCGCGGCCTGCCAGCGGACCGCGAAATCTTTGAGCAGGCGGCGCTGGCGCGCCGGGGAGCCCTCGGGCGGGTGCAGCACGGCCAGACGCGGCCGCAAAAAGGCGGCTTTGCGAAACACAGCCAACGCCGAGGACGCGGCAGGGGCCGCATCTGCGCCCCGGCCCGCGGGCCAGGGCAGATCAACGGGCAGATGCACATGCCAGCGCAGGGGCAGATCGGCCAAATCGCGCGGCAGATCGCTGTCGCCGTACTCCAGGCAGGCCCGCGTCTCGAAAAAGCAGAGACCGATCTCATCGATCCTGCCGCTCAAAAAACGCGCGTTTTCCGCCACGGTGCCGGGCAGCACAACCGAAGGCGCGGCCAGGCGACCGGACAGGGGGGATGCCGCGCAGCCGGCTTTGCCGTGCCACGGCCCGGCGGCAGGGGCAGAAACCTGTCCGCTCGCGCGTTTCCCCGCGGCACGATGTTCCGGAGGGCGTTGGGGCATATATGCAGATCCCGGCCCTGGCCGCCGGCAGACGGCCAGGGCTGTGTGTGCTTAGAGCATTTTCTCTTTGAAAATGCTCTGCTGACGCGAAAGCGGCAGCCGCCGCAACGCGGCGTACATTCAGGCGAAAACCGCGTTTTTCGCCTGAATGCCACCTTTGACTTTCATAAAAAGTCAA
>NZ_JAAKEH010000051.1:0-18111 GCF_011039095.1 Desulfovibrio sp. ZJ200
GGACGTTGGGAAAGGATAAGCATACTTTCAGCAATCCGGGTAACGGGAGAGACTTGCAGTGTTGTTTTTGATGGGGCACTGGATGGAAAAATGTACAATGCTTATATTGAAAAATTTCTTCTTCCAACGCTTAAAGCTAACGATGTTGTTATAATGGATAATTTGAATGTCCATAAATCAAAAACCGCCCAAAACTTGATAAGGGAAAAAGGCTGCAAGTATATTTTCCTTCCAGAATACAGCCCGGATTTAAATCCCATTGAAAAGATGTGGAGCAAAGTGAAACAATTACTTCGGGGTATGAAAGCAAAAACATGTGATGAACTGTACAAGTCCATTGGAAAAGCATTAAGTTGTATCACACAAAAAGACGCTGAAGGATGGTTTAAATCCTGTGGCTATGTAAAAAGTTAAAAGCAAAATGCTCTATAGAGCGCTTCCGGCGCGAAGCCCTGGAGCGCGGCGGCGCTTTGGCCGAGAATTTGCGCCGGGGCAAAGAGATCGATGACAGCGTTCTGTTGCGGGAAGTGATGAACACCGTGGGCAAAGCCCACAGCCTTGGCGGCGACATCCGTTGCGTGGTCTCCGTTTCCATGCTGACCGAAGGGTGGGACGCCAACACCGTCACCCATGTGCTGGGCGTGCGGGCCTTTGGCACCCGGCTCTTGTGCGAGCAGGTCATTGGCCGGGCCTTGCGCCGCCAAAGCTATGACCTCAATGAAGAAGGGCTGTTCAACACCGAATACGCCGATGTCATGGGCATCCCCTTTGACTTCACGGCTCAGGCGGTGAAAGTCCCGCCGGTCAGGGCCCGCCCGACAGTTCACGTCAAGGCCGTGCGGCCGGAGCGGGACCGGCTGGAAATACCCTTCCCCAGGGTGATCGGCTACCGGGTGGAATTGCCCAGGGAGCATATCCGCGCCCAATTCACGGAGGATTCCCGCCTCACGCTCGACCCCGATCTGGTGGGGCCCACCGAAGCCCTCATGGCCGGCATTGTGGGCGAAACAGCGACTGTGCGGGTGGAAGACCGCAAGGATATGCGCCCCTCCACCATCATAGCCCATTTGACCAGTCATTACCTGCGCAGCAAACAAATGGATGATGACGGCAACCCCAGACTCTACCTGTTCGGGCAGATCAAGAAGATTATCCGGCAATGGCTGCGCGAGGGCTATCTGGAATGTGAGGGCGGCGCCTACCCTGCCATGCTTCTTGATCGCCGCCTGGCGGATATGGCCTGCGAAAAAATCCATGCCGCGGTCAACCGCGCGGGCGTGCGGGATGCCGGCGAAAAACCGCCCGTGCTTGCCCTGCTTGACCCGTATACTCCCACCGGTTCCACCCGCTATGTGAACTTCACTACCTCCAAAGCCGACCGCCCTCAAGGCCGAAATCGACCGCGAAGCGTGGGAAAGCCTGCACAGCGCCACTTCCCGCCCCTTTGACCGCCCCGCCTCCGGCAGAATCGCGGTCAAGGTCATCAACCACCTGGGCGATGAAGTCATGAAGGTGTACAGGGTGTAGAGACAAGGCTGTAAAGACATACGGGGGATTGCGATGGGCACAAAAGACAAGGATCTTGAGATTTCGCGAAGTTTACCTTCGGTTCCACAAACTGGAACGCGGCAGGACAAGAATTTCTGGACGATTTGCTGATGTGAGGAAAGGTTTTTGAGCTCCCCGCTTCAATCTGCGGGAAAGAGTGGTGGAACAACTTCCCACCTGAAAGTGCATTTATCGTCCGGTGGATGTCCAGAAGTGGGATGAAGCGCAGAAAGTTGTGGCAGAAACATGGGCTTGATTTCCAAGAAGCGCAAGAGCTTTGGAAAGATGAAAGGCTCCTCATTCTCCCTTTGCGCTTCGAGGATGAACCGCGTCAAGCCTTGTATCGGCAAATTGCACGGGAAGCACTGGACGGCCATAATGACGTGCCGCGAATGTGTAGTGCGCCTGATTTCCGTCCGGCGCTCGCATAAAGATGAGGTAGAAGCCTGTGAAAGCGACTGAATTTGACAAGCATTTCGACAACGGCGAAAGTGTTCTCCCCTTTGCCGACATGTCCAGGGCAGAACGCCCCAACCTGAAATCCAGGCGTGTCAATGTGGACTTTCCCGCATGGATGGTCGATGCTCTTGACAAAGAGGCTGCCCACCTCGGCGTCACACGCCAATCACTGGTCAAAGTCTGGATCGCCAACTGCCTGACGCGGGATGCGCACACAACAGACCACGCCTGACGACTTCCACCCCGGCCTCAAAGCCGGGATTCTTTTTCTTCCCCTGCCAGATCGTCAGATGCCCCAGACTGTTCCGAACATGCACGTCATAGCGGCATTGTTCTGGAACGGCATGTTTTTGTTCGCCCTTCATCCAATCAAAATAAGCGTCGGCAGCCATATTCAAAGTGAGCCTGGCGGCCTGTTCCCGCACCACTTCGTCACCACGGGCCAGCTTTTCAAGAGCTTCGCGGCGCATATTGGCCGCCTTTTGTTCGCTGAATCCTTCGCTGACCCAGCCCACGGCCACCCATTTGAGCTTGCCCGCTTCGCGGAGGCAGTAGTCATAACAGCGATCCGGCCTGCCGTTGTGCCGACGTTTCGGGTCTGTCGTCTCCCGCCAGTACACCCCCCGGAAAGCGGCTTGATTTGAGGCGCTTGTGAGCCATGCCGACAGCCTCCCTTGTTGCCCTTCTTGCTGTTATCAGCCGTAGCAAAAGCGCGCCGTGTTAGCAATTTGTTAGCACCGAACAAAAAAAGGCGGTCAGCTTTTTACAGCTAACCGCCTGTAATTCTTATGGTTGCTGGGGCAGGATTTGAACCTGCGGCCTTCGGGTTATGAGCCCTTTTAAAAGAGATTTGACGGGCTTTGACGCAGATGGATTTGTTTTGAATTGTTTGTATTTTAAATATATTATCAAAATTCATCTTTTGACCCTCAGTGACGAAAATGGTTAGAAATAGGTTAGAAAAATTTTGCCGGTCAAAACGTGTTTTCACTCCCCAATACCTACAGCCCAAGGCAGGCTATGGTACGCAAAAAAGGCGCTACCACCCCAAAAAATGGGCTGGAGTTTATGTGTATGAAACTTCGGAGATTTTTAACGGTTCTCCTGACCTTTGCTTTTATATCACCTTTAAATCCGGCCGTCGCCTCATCTGGGAAAAGGTAGGCAAAATTTCCGAAGGTTACGGGCCGGACGCGGCGGCGGACATTTTGTCCGGCAGACGGCAGGTTTTGCGGCTGTTCTGATTATTGTGTATACATGACACAGGCAAGAAATCTTGTTGCAGGGGGCTGGCATGGCATTCACGCTTCAGACGCTCAGGGAGCAGGTCGCCGCAGGTGAGGACAGCACACGCCAGTTCAAGTCCAGAATCGACAATGCGGATTCTCTGGCTGCGGAAATGACCGCTTTTGCCAATACCAACGGCGGCGTCCTCTTTATCGGCGTGCAGGATGATGGAACCATTTCCGGCATAACGTCCCAAGAAGTGCATGATGCAAACCAGTTGATCAGCAACGCCGCCAGCCAGCATGTCCGCAGCCCGCTTGTGGTGCAGACACAGAATATTCTTCTTGAAAATGGAAATGTGATTATCGCCCTGACCGTTCCGGCGGGAATGGACAAACCCTATTTTGACAGGAAGGGCGTCATCTGGCTGAAAGCCGGGGCGGACAAGCGGCGCATCAATTCAAAGGAGGAATTGCGCCGGCTTTTCCAGTACACCAGCCAGTTTCATGCCGATGAATTGCCCACAAAGGCTGGCATCGACAAGCTGGACAGGCTGCTGTTCCGGGATTTTCTGAAAAAGCGATACAACAGTGATTTCCCGGATACACATGCTGAACAACTGCGCCTGCTGCAAAATCTGAATCTCGCCGCTGGCGACGGCAATCTCAACCTGGCCGGAGTGCTGCTTTTTGCCGAACAGCCGGAACTGGTTTTTCCGCAGTTCGTGGCCAAGGGCGTCCGCTTTCCGGGGCTCGCCGTTCACGCTGACCGCTATGACGACAGTGAAGATTTCGAAGGCCCGTTGAGCAGGCTCTTCAAGGACGCCCTGGCCTTTGTCATGCGCAACCTGCACAAGGTGCAGGGCAAGAATGGCGTCAATGCGCCGGGTACGCCGGAAATACCGGAACAGGTCTTTGAGGAACTGCTGGTCAATGCTCTTGTGCACAGGGATTATCTTGTCAGCGCGCCCATCCGCATTTTCATCTTTGATGACCGCGTGGAAATCGTCAGCCCCGGCACACTGCCGAACAATCTGACCATAGCCAATATCAAGACCGGCAATTCCAATATCCGCAATCCCATCCTGATTTCCTACGCCGCCAAGGGACTTTTGCCCTACCACGGCATTGGTTCCGGCATTCTGCGCGCTCTTGAGGCATGGCCGAACATTGATTTTGAAGATGATCGGGAGGGCTCGCTGTTCAAGGCCATTGTACGCAGGACGCACAGGTCGGCAGAAGGGGCCGGGGCCGTTGCACCGGAACCTGCACCGGAAACACAGAATTTGCACCAGAAACAGAGGTTTTCTGGTGCAAATCCACGCGATTTTGCACCAGAAATTGCACCAGAACTTTCTGCGCTCCTTGAACGCATCGTCGCCAATCCGCGCATAACCACTGCCGAACTCGCCGATGCCCTGAAGGTGAGTCGGCGCACGGTTCTTACCAGAATAACCACGCTCAAGGAAAAGGGCCTATTGCGCCGCACCGGCCCAACCAAGGGCGGACAATGGGAGCTTATCCCATGAAACTTGTTTCCAGGATACTGATGCCGGTGATATCAAAAAAGCCATCAGTCGCGACGAGCGGCGGCAAAAACTCCAGCGGGAAATTGCCGCGCTGGAGAGCAGGATTCACCGGGAGAAGCAGTTCAACCGGCAGGTGGAACTGAATGCGGCACTGAAACGGCTGAAAAAAGAATGGGAGACGATATAGTGGACAAGCTCAAAATGGAAACCCCCGATCTGACTGCCGCGAATGTTCAGAAAATCGCCGCGCTTTTCCCCGGCGTGGTGGCCGGGGGCAAGGTCAATTTTGACCTGCTCCGCACCATGCTGGGCGATGAGATCATGGGCGATGAAGCCTATGAGTTTACCTGGGTCGGCAAACGTGAAGCCATCCGCGAAGCGGGGCGGCCCATCCGCAAAACGCTCCGCCCCTGCGTGGAAGAAAGCAAAAACTGGGATACTACGGAAAATTTGTACATTGAAGGCGACAACCTCGAAGTGCTGAAGCTTTTGCAGGAAAGCTATCTCGGCAAGGTCAAGATGATTTACATCGACCCGCCGTACAATACCGGCAACGACTTTATATATAGAGATGATTTTTCCGTTGATAAAGATGAATATGATGAAGCCTCCGGCGTGTATGATGATGACGGAGACAGGCTCTTTCGGAATACGGAAAGCAACGGCCGTTTTCATTCAGACTGGTGCAGTATGATGTATCCGAGGTTAGTGCTGGCGAGAAATTTGTTGAGTGATGATGGTGTCATTTTTATCAGCATCGACAACGGTGAACTAAATAACTTAACCAAAATATGTAGCGAGGTCTTTGGCGCTGATAATTTCCGCAACACAATTCTTGTTCGGAGAAGAGTTAAGAGCCTTAATTCTCAATTTGCGGATAATGGACTTTACAGCATGAATGTTGGTTTTGAATATGTTTTGGTATATGCTAAAAGTCAGACTTTTTTCATGAATGCATTAAGGGCAAAAAAATCTGATGCTTCCCCAAAAGGAAGATGGGATGTGTTTTGGAGCAATGCGGACAGACCAACAATGCGTTATGATATTCTTGGATTTACGCCTACAACTGGACAATGGCGGAACTCCAGAGAAAAAGCAGAAATTGCTGTGGCAAATTACCAAAAATACGTTAGTGAGTTCCAGGAAAAAATGAGTCTGGAGAGCTATTCCGCTAAAACAGGTATTACAGACTTTATCAGAAGAATTCCGAATGGAACGGGGAAGAATGGCGGTGTTCAGCATTGGGTTGCTCCTTCTGATACCGCACTGAGAACAAGCAACTGGACAGATATTGAAGTATCACAGATTGGAAAAGAAATTGATGTACCTTTTGATAATCCCAAAAGTAAGCGACTCCTGATGGAGTTGATAAAATTGGTGAACGTGGAAGATAACTATACCCTCATCGATTTCTTCTCCGGCTCCGCCACCACCGCCCATGCGGTCATGCAACTCAACGCCGAAGACGGCGGCAATCGTAAATTCATCATGGTGCAACTGCCGGAAGTCTGCGCGCCGGACAGTGAAGCCGCCAAGGCCGGGTACAAAAACATCTGCGAAATCGGCAAGGAGCGTATCCGCCGCGCCGGGGAGAAAATCAGGGCCGAAATTGAGGCTGCCAACAGCCAGCTCAAACTCGACGGCGAAGCGAAAGCCGTTCCCGACATCGGTTTTCGTGTTCTGAAGCTCGACGACAGCAACATGAAGGATGTGTATTACGCCGCCGGAGAATACACACAGGGTAACTTGCAGGACATGGTCAGCAATATCAAAGACGGTCGCACAGATATGGATCTGCTCTACGGCTGTCTGCTGGACTGGGGCCTGCCCCTTTCTCTGCCGCACACGCAGGAGCAGATAGACGGCGTGACCGTTCACATTTACAACGACGGCGACCTGATAGCCTGCTTCGCCCCGCGCGTCAGCGAACAGGTGGTGAAGGAAATAGCCGGCCGTCAGCCGCTCCGCGTGGTCTTCCGTGACAGCAGCTTTGCCGGTTCGCCGGAGAAAATCAACGTGGAGGAAATATTCAAACTGTTCGCGCCCCATACCACGGTAAAAGTGATATAGCGGACTGTTTCGGAGTATGTGACCGATGAAACTGCAGTTCAGGCACCAGAAATTTCAGGCGGACGCCGCCAGGGCGGTCTGCGATGTGTTTACCGGCCAGCCGCGTCTTACACCGTCTTACATGATGGATAAGGGCATCACGCAACGCTCCAGCCTGACGGAAGAAGAGGATTTCACCGGTTTCGGCAACGCCCGTATTGTGCCCCAGGTAAGCGACGGCATGATTCTGGAAAACATTCAGAAGATACAGCGCAGTCAGCAGATTGCCCCGTCCCCGGAGCTTGCGGGCAGATATAATCTGACGGTGGAAATGGAAACCGGCGTCGGCAAGACGTACACGTACATCAAGACCATGTATGAACTGAACCAGCGTTACGGCTGGAGCAAGTTCATCATTGTCGTGCCCAGCGTGGCCATCCGGGAAGGGGTGTATAAATCCTTTCAGATCACCGAAGAGCATTTTGCCGAAGAATACGGCAAAAAAATCCGGTACTTCATTTACAATTCCGCGCAACTTACCGAGATTGACCGTTTCGCCTCCGACAGCGCCATCAATGTCATGATTATCAACTCCCAGGCCTTCAACGCCAGGGGCAGGGACGCGCGGCGCATATACATGAAGCTGGACGAGTTCCGCAGCCGCAAGCCCATTGACATCCTTGCCAAAACCAACCCGATTCTGATTATCGACGAGCCGCAATCCGTGGAAGGCAGGGCCACAAAAGACAGGCTGCGCGAATTCAACCCCTTGTTCACCTTGCGCTATTCCGCCACGCACAGGGCGGACAGCATCTATAATATGGTGTATCGCCTTGACGCGATGGAGGCGTATAACAAGAGACTGGTCAAAAAAATCGCAGTCAAGGGCATCGCCACATCCGGTACAACCGGCACAGAGGGCTATGTCTATCTGGAAAGCATCAATCTTTCCAGGGGCAATCCCACAGCTACCATTGAGTTTGAGGTAAAGAGCGCCTCGGGTATCCGTCCGAAACGGCTCATTGTCAATGAAGGCTGTAACCTGTTTCCCCATTCCGGCGAACTGACCGAATATAAAGATGGTTATGTTGTCCGACGTATTGACGGACGTGACAGCTCCCTTGAATTTGTGAACGGGAAGAAACTGTTTGCTGGCGATGTTATCGGGAAGGTCAAAGAGGAATATCTGCGCCGTATTCAAATCAGGGAAACCATCATTTCCCATTTTGAGCGGGAGAGGATACTATTTTATAAAGGGATAAAAGTCTTATCACTCTTTTTTATTGATGAAGTTGCCAAATACAAACAATATGATGATTCCGGTATGGCGCATAACGGCGAATATGCGGATATGTTTGAAGAAGAATATAACGCCGTCCTCAAAAATATGCAGATTAACTTCGGCGAAGAAGAGTACAGTAAATTCCTCAATGCCTGTCAGGCGGAAACCGCCCATGCCGGATATTTTTCCATTGATAAAAAAAGTAAACGTCTTGTGGACAGCAAGCTCGGTGACAGAAAAGAACGCACGTCCGACGACAGCGACGCCTATGACCTGATTATGAAGAACAAGGAACGCCTTCTGGATCGGGCGGAACCGGTGCGCTTTATCTTCTCTCATTCCGCGTTGCGCGAGGGCTGGGACAACCCCAATGTTTTCCAGATTTGCACTCTCAAGCAAAGCGGCAGCGATGTCCGCAAACGGCAGGAAGTCGGCCGCGGCCTGCGTCTTTCCGTCAACCAGAACGGCGAGCGCATGGATGCCAACCTGCTGGGAGAAGACGTTCATAACATCAACATTCTTACCGTCATCGCCAATGAGAGCTACGACAGTTTCGCCAAAGGCTTGCAGTCTGAAATTGCCGAAGCCGTTGCCGACAGGCCGCGCAAAGTCACGGCTGACCTGTTCAAGGGCAAGGTCATTAAAGATGCCAGCGGTGCGGAACAGGTTGTGGACGACGACCTTGCCCAAAGCATCTATGAAGGGCTTATTACCAACGGCTATGTAAAAAAAGGTGTTCTTACCGAAAAATATTACGCCGACAAGAAAAATGGCACGCTGGAGCTTGCCGAAGAAGCCGCTGATTGCAAGGACGCTGTCATCGCTATTCTTGATTCTGTGTATGAACCTGTAAAGGTGGATAACGCCCGCAGCAGCAATGTCGAGGCGACACTTGACCGGAAGAAACTGGAGAGCAGGGAATTCCAGGCATTATGGGCAAAAATAAACGCCAAATCCGCCTATATGGTCACATTTGACGAGAAGGAACTCGTAGCCAAAGCCATAGCGGCCCTGAACCGTGAACTGCGCGTGTCGCAACTCTTCATCAGGGTCGAGGGCGGCGCGTTGCATGATATTGCATCCAGAGAAAATCTGCTTTCAGGCTCAGCCATGCGCAGAAAGGAAAGCAAAACCTATACCGTTGACGCCGCAGCTGGCGTCTTCGTAAAATATGATCTTATCGGCAAAGTGGTGGCCGAAACCGGACTCACCCGCAAGGCGGTAGCAGATATTCTCAGTGGTATGGGAAAAAGTGTCTTTGACCAGTTCAAAAATAACCCTGAAGAATTCATTATCCGGGCATCAGGCATCATCAACGAACAAAAGGCGACAGTGATCATCCAGCATATTACTTACGACAAGCTGGACTCTTCCTACGCTACAACGATATTTACCGAACCGACATTGAAAGGACAGCTTGGCGTCAACGCGATGCCCGCCAACAAACATCTTTACGATTATATAGTATATGATTCTGAAAATGAGCAAAAATTTGCCTCAAATATGGATTCGGCAAGCGAAGTGGCTGTCTATGTGAAATTGCCGCGTGGTTTTTATATCAACACGCCAGTAGGCAAATACAATCCAGACTGGGCTATTGCCTTCCATGAAGGGAACGTAAAACATATTTACTTTGTTGCTGAAACAAAGGGTTCCATGTCTTCCATGCAGCTCCGCAAAATAGAGGAGGCAAAAATTCACTGTGCCAGAGAACATTTTAAGGCTATAAGTTCCGACTCTGTCATCTATGACGTTGTCGATAGCTATGAAACACTGATGAATCTCGTTATGAGGTAAAGTATTCGAGATCTGTTCCCGGCCCAGGAACAGAGGTCTTTCCTCTATCAAAGGTTACCAGAATTTTTGATCCGCTGGATGTTGGAAAATTGGTTAGAGCATTTTCAAAGAGAAAATGCTCTGGGACATGCCCTTCAGTTTGGCATTCCCCCACAAAATTCCTCTTCTCACCATGCTCTCACCACATTCCCCGCCCGCGCCGCAAGCCCCATCAAAACCCGTCAGCCCGCATCAATGGAGGTTTCGGCTCTCTGGTTAGAAATAGGTTAGAAAAACAGAAAAAGCCTTTAGGGCTATTCCCCTAAAGGCTTGAAGTTCCTGGTTGCGGGGGCAGGATTTGAACCTGCGGCCTTCGGGTTATGAGCCCGACGAGCTACCGAGCTGCTCCACCCCGCGCCATACGCGACATTTTGTATCGCGAAAAAATATATAGGCCCTGGGGCCGCGGCTGTCAAGCGGCGGCATGTATTTTCCTGTGGATCGCCTGTTTTTCTCCGGCCCGGCTTCTGTTTTCGCTGAGAGTGTTTTGCTCATGAAATGAGCTAAATGCTCTGGCATGGCGAAGCCATGCCCGCCGCGAGCGTCAGCCGTTGGCGGCTATGCCGCCTTACGGATGACGACAGCAGAGGCAGGCGCAGGCGAAATTTACTTTCGCCGTGAAGCGCCGGAGCGAGCGTTTTAAAAGCAATATGCTCCAAGAAACGCGCGGTCGCGGGCCTTCCCGCAGAGTGCGCAAAAAAGCCTGGCGTCGCCCTTGCCCCGAACAATTGCCAAGCCCGCGCTGCCGGGCTATAGTTCTATCCATAGAATATGCGCTGCAACATCTCCGTAAACGCGCTTTCAGAGTGTGCCGCGGCTCACGCGCGGGCCTCGTCACAGGCCGACAACTGCCGGGCCGCAGCGTCCAACCGCGACGCGGCAGGCCACGCCGCGTGAGCCTTGAGTTTTTTCGCAACCAGCCGCGCGCCTTCGGGCGCGCCAAACGCAGCCGCAGGATGCCCTGTCATGCTCACCCTTGCCCTGGCCGTCGGCATTGCCGTTCTGGTCTCGTTTACCTGTTCCCTCACGGAAGCCGCGCTGTACGCCGTGCCCTGGTCCTCCATCGAACGCCTGCGCCGCATGGGCCGCCCGGTGGGCGAGCTGCTCTACAAGCTGCGCACCGAGGTGGACAAGCCCATTGCCGCCATCCTGACCCTGAACACCGTAGCCAACACGGCCGGGTCGACCGTGGCGGGCGCGGCCTTTCTGGCGGCTTTCGGCGCGGAGCACATGGCGCTTTTCGCTCTGGGCTTCACCGTGCTGATCCTGGCCTTTGGCGAGATTGTGCCCAAAACCCTGGGCGTGGCCTACGCCACGCCCCTGGCCGGAGCCCTGGCCCGGCCCCTGGCCCTGATCATCAAACTGCTCAGCCCCATACTTTGGCTCACAGGCCTGCTCACCCGCCTGCTCTCGCCGCCCTCAGCCGGGCCGGAAATTTCGGAAGACGACATCTGCGCCGTGACCAGCCTTTCCCGTCAGGCCGGGCGGATCAAACCTTACGAGGAACGCTTCATCCGCAACGTGCTCTCCCTGGATCAGAAGCGCGCCCATGAGATCATGACCCCGCGCACCGTGGTTTTTTCCCTGCCCGCGGATATCACCGTGGAAGAAGCCTACAAGGACCAGCGCATCTGGCATTTCAGCCGCATTCCGGTCTATGGCGAGGACAACGAAGATCTGGTGGGCTTTGTGGAGCGCCGCACCCTGGGCCGCTGCATCAAGGACGGCAAGCAGGCCACGCCCCTTTCTGAAATCATGCGGCCCCTGCATTTTGTGCTGGAAAGCCAGACCCTTGACGTGCTGCTGCGCGAGCTGCTCCAGGCCCGGGTGCATCTTTTCGCGGTGCTGGACGAATACGGCGGTCTGGCGGGCGTGGTTTCCCTGGAGGACGTGCTGGAAGAAATCCTGGGCAGCGAAATTCTGGACGAAAGCGACAATGTGGCGGATCTGCGCGCCCTGGCCCGCGAGCGGCGCAAGGCCGTTGCCCGGAAGATGCCCGCAAGCCGGTCGACGTCCTAGATGTAATGTTTCAATAGGTTGTTGCCGCGTCCTTTTCCCTGCGCGCTCGGCCCGTCCGGCGCTCGGCCGCAGGCGCTTTGGCCGCAGCCCGCGGTCCATGCCGCTTTTATCAAGAACAATTCTTATCTTGTCAGAAAAACCGAAATACGCTAGGCTACGCCACCGTTGGTCAGCGCACAAACCGGAGTGGACCCATGGCCCGCAAAAAAAATACCTGTATTTACCTGGCCGCGCTGCTGCTTTTTCTGGGCGGCGTCGGCTACCTCGTCTTTGCCGGCTTCTCGGAGAACAGCGTTTATTTTCTGAATGTGGCCGAAGCCAAGGCCGCCCCGCCGGACAAGCTGATCTCTGCCCGCCTGTTCGGCACTGTGGCCAGGGAGGGCATTGAAAAGCATCGGGAGAGGCCGGGCGTGAGCTTCCTTCTGGAAGACAAGGACAATGCCAGCCAGATCATTGAGGTCAGCTACAGCGGAGCCGTGCCCGACACCTTCAAGGCCGGGGCGGAAGTCATTGTGGAAGGCGGCATGGGACCGGAAGGCCGTTTTGCGGCCAAAACCCTGATGACCAAATGCCCTTCCAAATACCAGAAAGAAAATCGTCAAAGCTGACCCCAGGCGAGCGCCCCTTATGCCGGGGCGTCGCTTTTTTTCGGGATCACACCGGGCCGGGCAGTTTCCGGCCCTCTCATGAGTATTGCCCATATCCGCGCATAAAGGAGCCCCATGTACGTTTTTGCTTACGCCATGCAACTTCTGGCCCTGCTCTGCGCCCTTGGGGGCTGCGGCATGGCCCTGCTCCAGCTCTGGCAGGGGCGCGCCGACATCCTGCGCCTGATTGAAAAAGGGCACTGGCTCATCAGCGGCGCGTTGCTTGCGGCCTCGGCCCTTTTGCTGCACGCGCTCTACTGGCGCGACTTCAGCCTGCAGTATGTGGCAAGCTACACGGATTTGATCCTGCCGGTCTTTTACCGCCTCACAGCCTTCTGGGCCGGGCAGCCCGGCTCCATGCTCTTTTGGGCGCTGGCCGTGGCCATGAGCGGCACGGCCTTCGCCTGCACCAGGGCTTACAATCGCCTGAGCCCGGCCACGCGCCTGTGGCACTGGGCCTTTTTTTATGTGATCATGGCCTTTTTCACCCTGGTGCTGACCAACTGGAGCAATCCCTTTGTGATGCAGACCCCGGCGCCGCCGGACGGCAACGGCCTGAACCCCCTGCTGCAGAACCCGGGCATGATCTTCCATCCGCCCTTGCTGTTCCTGGGCTATGGAGGCTTTGCCGTGCCTGCATGCCTGGCCCTGGCCCAGAGCCTTTCCGGGCGCGGGCAGGGCGAAGGGGCCTGGTTTCGCCTGACCCGGCCGTTCATCATCCTGGCCTGGCTGTTCCTGACCGCGGGCATTGTGCTCGGGGCCTGGTGGGCCTATATGGAGCTGGGCTGGGGCGGCTACTGGGCCTGGGACCCGGTGGAAAACGCTTCCCTGATCCCCTGGCTGATCGGCACGGCGTCCCTGCACACCCTGATCGTGCAGGATCGGCGCGGCAAGCTCGGGCGGGTCAATGTGGCCATGATGGCCCTGACCACGGTGTCGGCCTTTTTCGCCACCTATCTGGTGCGCAGCGGGGTCATTGACTCGGTGCACGCCTTCGGCGACGGCTCGGTGGGCACGCCCCTGACCGTCTTTGTGCTGGCCGGGCTTGTGGTCACCTTCTGGGCCGCCTGCACGGCTCCGCGCGAGGGCGGGCCTCTGGCCGGGCTGGACAGCCGCGAGGGCTTTCTGACTCTGGTGGCCTGGGTGCTGCTGGCCCTGGCCGCCATTATTCTGATCGCCACCATGTGGCCGGTGATCAGCAAACTCTGGACAACCGCGCCGCGCGGCCTGGACGCCAATTTCTACAACCGCGTCTGCCTGCCTCTGGGCGCGTTGCTGATGCTGCTGATGGCGGCCTGCCCCTGGCTGGGCTGGAACGGCGGCCTGCGCAGCAAGGGCCGCTTCTTCGCGATGCTGGGGGCTTTTGTGGGCAGCGCCGGAGCGATCTGGGCGCTGGGCTATCGTCAGCCTACGGCCCTGATCGGCGCGTCCGCGGCCTTTGCCATTGCCCTGGGCGTCGTTCTGCTGCTGACCGATAAAGCCGTGCGCCGTCAGCCCGCCGCGCTGGGCGCGCTGGGCGCGCATCTGGGCATGGCCCTGGTGGCCCTGGGCGTGGCCTTTTCCGGCCCCTACACGCAGAGCGGGGAACTGCTGCTGGCCAGGGGCGAAAGCAAAACGGTGGGCGCGTACACGGCCACGCTTCTGGACCTCCAGGACGGCAGACAGCCCGGCTACGACTATATTGCGGCCCAGTTGCAGATCGCCAGGGACGGCGTGACGCTGGGCGTGCTGGCTCCGGAACGCCGCATGTACGACAAGTTCGGCAGCATGCAGTTCTCCGAGGTGGATGTGATCCCCGGCCTGGGCAATGAAATTTACGCTTCCCTGCTGGGTCTGGACGAGGATTTGCGCGTGCTGGTCAAGGTCAGCGTGGAACCTCTGGTCAACTGGATCTGGATCGGCGGCGCCCTGATGTGCCTGCTGCCCTTGCTGGGCCTGCGCCGCCGCAACCGGCAGACCGCGTCGCCCGGCGACGATCCCGATCATGAGGATGGCGACCGGCCTGACGGCTCCGCCAACGCGGGCACTGCCGGAAACTGAGGCCGGGGGATCGGGGCCCATGCTTGAGCTCAGCCACGTCGCCAAGCTTTACGGCGTCAAAGTGATCTTCAAGGATGTAAGCTGCTCGTTCGCGGCGGGCAGCGTCTCGCTGCTGGTGGGCGGCAACGGCGCGGGCAAGAGCACGCTGCTGCGCATCATGGCCGGGCTGTCGCGGCCCAGCGCCGGCACCGTGCGCCGCGCCGGGGAGGACATCCGCCTGGGCTATCTGGGCCACGCCACTTTTTTATACCCGGGCCTCACGGCTCTGGAAAACCTGGCCTTCTGGCGCGAGGCGCACGGCCTGCGCCTTTCCGGGCAGGATTTGCAGGCCGCGCTGGAGCGGGTGGGCCTTGCGGCGCACGCCCAGGAGCGGGCCGGGGTTTTTTCGCGCGGCATGGCCCAGCGCCTGAATCTGGCGCGCGTGCTCATGCTGGAGCCGGATCTGCTTTTGCTGGATGAGCCGGGCACCGGCCTGGATGCGGCCTCCCTGGCCCTGCTGCGCCGGGAAGTGCGGGCCGCGCGCAATCGCGGGGCCTGCGTGGTGCTGATCAGCCATGACCTGAGCGGCGACGCGCCCCTGGCCGACCGCCTGCTGGCCCTGGAGGAGCGCAGACTCGCCTATGACGGGCCGCCGGAGGCCTTTGCCGGCTATGCCCCGCAAGCGGGCATGGGCGACGCGCGGGCCGGAGACAGGGCATGCTGCGCCTGACCTGGGCCGTGGCCCGCAAGGATCTGGCCCTGACCCTGGCGCGGGGCAGCGGGCTTGTGCAGGCCTTGTTGCTGGGCCTGTTGCTGCTCTTTGTCTTCAGTCTGTCCCAGGGCATCGGCGAACGCATGAGCCCGCAGGGCGCGGCCGCGGTGTTCTGGCTGAGTTCGGCCTTTTGCCAGGTGCTGATTTTCAACCAGCTCTATGCCCTGGAAGAGGTGAACAACGCCCGTCTGGGCCTGCTGCTTTCGCCCGCGCCCATCCAGGCCGTGTGGCTGGGCAAGGCCCTGGCGGGGCTGGCGCTCCTGCTTCTGGCCCAGATCGTTTTTTTGCCCGCGGCCGTGGTTTTTCTGAGCCAGAGCTTTGGCGCGGCCTGGCCGGCGGGTCTGGCGGCCCTCCTGCTCGTGGATCTCGGCATGTGCGCCCTGGGCTCTTTGCTCGGGGCTCTGGCCCAGGGGCAGGCCGCGCGCGAGTCGCTTTTGAGCATCGTGCTCTTTCCCCTGCTCACGCCGCTGCTGCTGGCGGGCATCGGGGTGGGCGCGCAGGCCCTGGGCGCGGCCTCGCCGGACGGCCCGGATTCCTGGCTGGCTTTGGCCTGCGCTTTTGACGCGGTTTTTCTGGGAGCCGGGCTTTTGCTTTTCGCCTTCATTTACGCGGGTGACGAATAGCGGCCCGGGCGCGGCTTTGGCGACAGCAGGTCGCAACAGGCGCCGTAGCCGGAAGCGCGCGGCCTTTTCCGGCGCAGGGGAAAGCCGGGCCACTGACCCTGGGGGCGCGTGCCGTGGTTTCTCCGGCTTTCGGCAAGCCCGCACAACACTGATTCCCGCAGCGCAAAGGAGTTCCATCAGATGCCCACGCAGAGGCCCACGCTTTCGGTGCTGCCGCCAATCCTGGCCCTGCTGGGCGGTCTCGCTTTTGCCTGCTGCCAATGGCTGATCTATGTATATGCGCCGGTGGAAGCCACGCTCGGCCTGGTCCAGAAAATTTTTTACATGCATCTGCCTCTGGCCTGGTGGGCGCTGCTCAGTTTTTTTACGGTATTCCTCGGCTCCATCGCCTATCTGATCCGCCGCTGTCCCGGCGCTGACCGCCTCTGCGCCGCCGCCGCCGAGGTGGGCGTGCTGTTGAGCGGGCTTGCGCTGGTCACGGGCATGCTTTGGGCGCGCACGTCCTGGGGCGTCTGGTGGACCTGGGATCCGCGCCTGACCACCACGCTGATCATGTGGTTCGTTTACGCGGGCTATCTGGTGCTGCGCGGGCTGGATCTGCCGCCGCAGCGCAAGGGGCTGGTCTGCGCGGTGGTGGGCGTGGTCGCTTTTCTGGACGTGCCCCTGGTTTTTCTCTCGGCCCGGATCTGGCGCTCCATCCATCCCGCGGTCTTCGCCGCCAAGGGCGGCGGGCTGGAACCGGAAATGAAGCTGACGGTCATTGCCTGCGTGCTTTCCTTCGGCCTGCTTTGGGCCGGCCTGGTCTGGCTGCGCAAGCGCCAGTTGGATTTACGCGCCCGGCTGGACGCATGCGCGGCCGACAGGCTCGCCGGGCCGACTGCGTAGTACCCTGCAAGTTTACACGGCACACGGCATTGGAGCACGTTCATTTTGAAATCGCGCCGGCCGCTGCGGGAGCAGACGCCTGCAAAATTTTGCGATCGGACAATCTCAGGCAATCTCAAAGGTACTCTGCTCTGGCGCCGAGACTCATTATGGAGGATTTATATGGATACCCTCACCTGGATCATTCTGGCCAATGCCGCGGTGTGGATCGGGCTTGGCGCGTATCTGGCCTTTCTGGGCGCGCAACAGCGCGCTCTGGCCGCTCGTCTGACGCAATGGGAGATGCTCAACCATGACTGATCTGCCCACTCTCCGCGGCTCGGGCCGCGCGCTGATTCTTCTGCTGGCCCTGGGGCTGACGGCCATGCTGGCGGTTTCCCTGATCGATCGCTTCAAAAATCCGCATCTTACCGTGCAGCTCGCGCCCACCCCCTCGGGCATGGGGAGCGAGGCCCAGCCGGATCGCATCGGCACGCTCATGCAGCAGGCCGCCCAGAATCCCGACAATGTGGAGGTGCTGGTCCAGCTCAGTGAAGCCCTGATGGCCCGGCAGAACTGGGAAGCCGCGGGCGCCTTCGCCCGGCGCGCCGTGACGCTGGATGTGAGCAATCCCCGCCCGCTCTATCTTCTGGGCCTTGTGGAGCACAACCAGGGCCGCCATAAGGAAGCCGCCGAAATTCTGGAAAAGGTGCTGCTCCTCAAGGATGAGGCCTCGGTGCGCTACAGCCTGGGCGTGTTGTGCATCTATTATCTGAAAGACGTGCCGCGCGGCGTGGAGCATCTGAGCGCGGGCCTGCATGATCCTGCTGCCGGGGAGGATCTCAAGCGCGCTTTGCGCGAAGAGCTGGAAAAAGCCCCGCTGCCCGGCAATCAGCCGGACAGTGACGAAAGCCCGGCTGCAAGCGGCACAAAAGACGCGCCGGGAGCACAGCCGCAATAAGCATGCTCCCGGGCCTCTCGGCTGTTGCCCGTACGCCACGGGCCGCGATCGGTATCCGCAGGGTGACGCGAGCGAACAGGGCGACAGCAAGCGCGGGCCGGAGTGTTTGCCGTCCCTTGGCTGGCGTTAAAGCATTTTCAAAGAGAAAATGCTCTAGAGCATTTTGCTTTTGAAATTATTCAATTTCAAAAGCGGCGCTGCCATCATTTCGCGTCCAGAACGCGGTCTGGACGCTCATTCGGCGCGGGCGTCCGCTCCCGCGGCCGCCAGAGCAATT
>NZ_JAAKEH010000004.1:0-111638 GCF_011039095.1 Desulfovibrio sp. ZJ200
GGAAGGTCATGGGCAAGGTGAGCCTGCGGGAAAAAGCATATCCTGTTGACAACACTTTTTCCCGGTATTCTGCCTCAGGATCTGTAATCCGAATTCAGCGTGACGTATTCATGCCCCAGATCCGAGGCCTGCAAAGCATACGCGCCCGGCCCGTCGCCCAGGCTGATGTCCACCGTCACATCCCTGGCCTTGAGCAGTTCGGCCAGCTTTTCCTCCTGATCGTCATTCACGGGCCGGCCCTTGCAAAAGCGCTCCACCCCGCAGAGCCGCAAGCCCACCTGGGCCGGGTCGAAGCGCGCGCCGCTGTAGCCCACGGCCGTGACGATACGCCCCCAGTTGGCGTCCCCGCCGTAGATGGCCGTCTTGACCAGCTGGGAATGCCCCACGCTGCGCGCCACGCGCGCGGCGTCCGCGTCGTCCGCCGCGCCGGTCACGCTGATATGGATCACCTTCTTCGCCCCTTCGCCATCCATGACCAGCATATGCGCAACCGTGCCCAGAATGGCGGTGAGCGCCTCTTCCAGGAGGGTCAGATCAGCCGTGTTGCGGGCGGCAACGCCGGACGCGCCATTGGCCAGGCCCAGAATGGTGTCGTTGGTCGAGGTGTCGCCGTCCACACTGACCCGATTGAAGGTTTTTTCCACGGCCCGGCCGAACATGGCCTGCCAGGGGTCACGCGCAACGCTCGCATCCGTGAGGGCCACGCAGAGCATGGTAGCCATGTTCGGGCAGATCATGCCCGCGCCCTTGGCCATGACCGTCAGCCGCACCGTGCCCCCGGAAAGCGCCAGCTCGCGCGCGGCAAACTTGGGAAAAGCGTCCGTGGTCATGAAGGCGCGGGTAAAACCCTCGGCGTCGCGGCTGCCCAGGCTTTGCGCCAGAGCAGGGACGGCCGCGCGCCAGAGATCCATTTTGAGCGGCGCGCCCACCACGCCCGTGGAGAGGGGCAATATCTCATGCGGGGCAAGCCCGATGGCCTCGGCCGCCATTGCCTGCGTGGCGCGGCAGTCGGCAAGGCCCTGTTCGCCGGTGCAGGCGTTGGCCTGGCCGGAATTGGCCAGCACCGCGCGGGCCGTGCCGTATCGGGCCAGAATTTCCTGGCAGACCAGCACGGGCGCGGCCTTGAAGACATTTTGGGTAAACATGCCGGCCAGCACGCAAGGCCGGTCGGATACAATCAGCCCCAAATCGTCGCGGCCCGGCTTCTTGAAACTGGCTGCCGCGGCTCCGGCCCTGAACCCTTTGGGAAGATCGTTGATCATTTTGCAACCTCACTCAGGCGATACTCTGATGCTCTACGCGCCTGTATCCTGCCCGGCCACGCGCAATGGTCCTAGAGCAGATTACCTTTGACTTTTTATGAAAGTCAAAGGTGGCATTCAGGCGAAAAACGCGGTTTTCGCCTGAATGTACGCCGCGTTGCGGCGACTGCCGCTTTCGCGTCAGCAGAGCATTTTCAAAGAGAAAATGCTCTAATGGATCAGGGCGTATGCAAATCGCGGGAATTTCGCACTATCTGCAAAATTCCCGCGAGTAGAGCGTTTTGCTCATGAAAGCAGCTAAACCCCGTTTGACGCGGCCTGCGGCAAAAAGGCCCGCAGTTACGACTTGGCTTTCTGGATTTCTTCCGCCAAAGCCGCGGGCACGCGTTCGTAATGGTCAAACTGCATGGTGAACGTGGCCCGGCCCTGGGTGCGCGAGCGCAGATCCGTGGCATAGCCGAACATGGCGGCCAGGGGCACCTGGGCACGCACGCTCTGCGCGCCGCCGGCGCGGGCTTCCATGCTCTGCACGCGGCCGCGGCGACCGTTGAGATCGCCCATCACGTCGCCCAGGTATTCCTCGGGCGTGACCACTTCCACATCCATAATCGGCTCCAGCAGCACGGGAGCGGCCTTGAGCATGGCGTCCTTGATGGCCATGGAACCGGCCACATAAAAAGCCTGTTCGGAGGAGTCCACTTCGTGATAGGAGCCGAAGACCAGATTGACCTTGAGATCCACGCAGGGGAAACCGGCCAGCACGCCGGACTTCATGGCGTCCTTGATGCCCTTGTCAATGGCCGGAATATATTCCTTGGGGATCACGCCGCCGGTGATCGAGTTGATGAATTCATAGCCCTTGCCGGGATTGGGCTCCACCTCAATGACGCAGTGGCCGTACTGGCCGCGCCCGCCGGACTGCTTGGCGTGCTTCATGTCCGATTTGGACGGCTTGGAAATGGTCTCGCGGTAGGCCACCTGAGGCTTGCCCACATTGGCGTTGACGTTGAACTCACGGGTCAGGCGATCCACGATGATTTCCAGATGCAGCTCGCCCATGCCGGCGATCAGGGTCTGATTGGTTTCTTCGTCGCCCTTGACCCGGAAAGAGGGATCTTCTTTGGCCAGCTTGTTCAGCGCCGCGGAGAGCGCGTCGCGATCCGCCTTGGTCTTGGGCTCGATGGCCACTTCAATGACCGGCTCCGGAATATTCAGGGATTCCAGGATCACCGGGCGCTTTTCATCGCAGAGCGTGTCGCCGGTGGAGGCGTTTTTCAGGCCCACCAGAGCCACGATGTCGCCCGCGCCCGCCCATTTGATATCCTCGCGCTTGTTGGCGTGCATCTTGAGAATGCGGCCGATGCGCTCCTTTCTGCCGGTATTGGCGTTGAACACGCCGCTGCCCGACTCCAGATAGCCGGAATAGATCCGGAAAAAGGACAAATGGCCGATGAAGGGATCGGAAAAGAGCTTGAAGACCAGACCGGCCAGAGGCTCCTTGTCGTCGCAATGGCATTCGACGAGCGCATCCTCCTTGTCGGGCACATGGCCGGTCATGGGCGGAATGTCCACAGGCGAGGGCAGATAGGCCACCACGGCGTCCAGCAGGGGCTGCACGCCCATGTTGCGGAAGGCCGAGCCGCAGAGCACCGGGACGATGTTGCGGGCAATGGTGGCCTTGCGGACGCAGGAGATGATTTCCTCTTCCGTGAGGCTTTCGCCGCCCAGGTATTTTTCGAGCAGGGCTTCATCCTCCTCGGCCACGGCTTCCAGCATCTCATGATGCTTTTCCTCAAAAAGCTGCCGCATGTCGGCGGGCACATCTTCCACCACAAATTCCGCGCCCTTGGTGGACTTGTCAAAACGGATGGCCTTGCCGAGCACCAGATCCACCACGCCCTCGAACTTGTCTTCCGCGCCGATGGGCAGTTGCAGGGGCACGGCCTTGGTGCCCAGGCGATCGTGGATCATTGTCACGCAACGGAAGAAGTCGGCTCCGATGCGATCCATTTTGTTCACAAAGCAGATGCGCGGCACATGATAGCGGTCGGCCTGCCGCCAGACCGTTTCGGATTGCGGCTCCACGCCGGCCACGGCGTCAAAGACGCAGACCGCGCCGTCCAGCACGCGCAGGGAGCGCTCCACCTCAATGGTGAAGTCCACATGGCCGGGGGTATCAATGATGTTGATGCGGCAATCTTTCCAGAAGCAGGTCGTGGCGGCGGAGGTGATGGTGATGCCGCGCTCCTGCTCCTGCTCCATCCAGTCCATGGTGGACTCGCCGTCATGGGTTTCGCCGATTTTGTGCGAAACGCCGGTATAAAAAAGAATGCGCTCGGTCGTCGTTGTTTTGCCGGCGTCAATATGGGCCATGATGCCGATATTGCGCTGTTTGTCTACGGGAATGGTGCGGGACACGGTATTCCTCCATACTGCGGAAGCGGTGGTATACAACCGACGCCGCTTCCTTGCGGACGCGGCGTCGGAAGATGTTGGCGGATGCGGCCGGCGGCCTCTTACCAGCGATAGTGGGCAAAGGCCTTGTTGGCGTCGGCCATGCGGTGCGTGTCTTCGCGCTTCTTCACCGCGCCGCCGCGACCGTTGTAGGCATCCAGCAGTTCGGCGGAAAGTTTGGACGTCATGCCCTTTTCGCCGCGCGAACGGGCATAATTGATCAGCCAGCGGATGGACAGGGAGACCTGGCGTTCCGGGCGCACTTCCATAGGCACCTGATAGGTGGCGCCGCCCACGCGGCGGGCCTTGACTTCCATATGCGGCTTGACGTTGTCCAGGGCCTTTTCAAAAGCGCGCATGGGATCTTCGCCGGTTTTTTCAGCCAGGGTTTCCAGAGAGCTGTAAAAAATTTTTTCGGCCGCGCCCTTTTTGCCGTCGTACATCAGCCGGTTCACGAATTTGGTGACCAGGCGGCTGGAATAAAGCGGATCGGGCAGCACTTCCCTCTTGGGAACAGGACCTTTACGGGGCATGGGGTTTCTCCTTTACAAAACGCATTGCGGCGTCACCAACCCCGCCCCGCGCCCGGATATGCCGCAACAGCCGCCACACGCGGCCCCTTGGCAGTCTATTCCGGTGCGGGACATGGCGCACGCCGGACAAAGGAAAACAATTCGCCGCAACTGCGGCCTGCGGTGTCGATGCCGCTCAAGCGGCAATCTTTCCCGCGTTGCA
Source organism: Desulfovibrio sp. ZJ200 (assembly GCF_011039095.1). Classification (NCBI taxonomy): domain Bacteria; kingdom Pseudomonadati; phylum Thermodesulfobacteriota; class Desulfovibrionia; order Desulfovibrionales; family Desulfovibrionaceae; genus Desulfovibrio; species Desulfovibrio sp. ZJ200. The sequence goes on from NZ_JAAKEH010000004.1 coordinate 4,452, forward strand.
ACGGCACGAAACTCGCGCGCGGCCATCGCTTTGCCGCGTTTCGCGAAGCTTCCGCCGCGCGTGGACGGCGGACGCGATTTCCGCCGCCGAATCTGCGTCTACTTGGGCCGCTTGGCGCCGTATTTGGAACGGCTCTTGCGACGATCAGCCACGCCGGAGGTATCCAGCGTGCCGCGCACAATGTGATAACGCACGCCGGGAAGGTCTTTGACGCGGCCGCCGCGGATGATCACCACGGAGTGCTCTTGCAGGTTATGGCCTTCGCCGGGAATGTAGGCCGTCACCTCGATGCCGTTGGTCAGGCGCACGCGGGCCACCTTGCGCAAGGCCGAGTTGGGCTTTTTGGGCGTGGTGGTATACACGCGGGTGCAAACGCCGCGGCGCTGCGGGCAGGCCTGCAGGGCCGGGGTTTTTTTGCGCTTTACCGACGCCTTCCGCTCAATGCGGATAAGCTGGTTGATCGTGGGCATTATATTCCTCCATAATGCGCAACAGTTGAACCGACAAAACTCCAAGAGGGTTGGACATAGCCCACCGGGGCATACTCTGTCAAGGGCGCGGGCGCTTTTCCCGCGCTCTTGCGCGCGATTCCGGCATGAGAGCATTTTCCCCTATGCCTGATCGTCCGGGGCAGACCGTCACGGATCACCGCCGGATTTTCGGCACTGCCGTCCCGGCGGCGTTGCCGGGTGAGCAGGGGGCTTAATGAGGGCTGACCCTAGAGCATTTTGCTTTTGAAATTATTCAATTTCAAAAGCGGCGCTGCCATCATTTCGCGTCCAGAGCGCGGTCTGGACGCTCATTCGGCGCGGGCGTCCGCTCCCGCGGCCGCCAGAGCAATTTCAAAGTGAAAATGCTCTAGGGGCACGGCGTGAGAAACGAGGCCCGCTCTTCCCGCACTATCCCCAGAATTTCCTCCATACAGGCCAGGGTCGGACGCCCCTTGTTGCTTGTCAGCAGACGCAAAAGCCTGTCCACAGCCTCACGGCGGGTGGCGGCAAAACGGCTGTCACCGAGCAGATTTTTGCGTCCCAGCAGGGCCAGGATTTTTCCCTGACGCGCCACAAGGCCCGCATGCACCTTGTACAAGGGCTCAAGCGTGTCGCTCTCGGCCGCGGCCAGGACCATGATCGAAGTCGTATACAGGCGCTCCAGAAACAGGCCGTACAAATGCGCGCCCAAAAGACGCAGATGGGCTTCGCTTTCCGACGCTGCCTTGAGCATGGCTGTGAGCTGCGCCTCGGTGCGCCGGACAATGATTTCACGCCCGGCCGCTCCTGTCGGAGCCTTGCGCAGCACGGCCCGCTCCGTTGCAGTCAGGCCGGGCAGGCGTATGCCGGGATTCAGTTTGCGCAGCAGCCTGTTCTCCCGCGCGGCCTCCTCGGGTTTGCCGAAAAACAACGCATAGGTCCGATCCGATGCCACCATGCCGCTGAGCACCGCCGTCTGATCCCAATCGCCGGGCTGGGGACAGATGTCTTTGGGCACGGTCAACCCGATCTGATACGCAAAGCCTGCTTCCTTGAGCAGCCCGATTTCATCCAGGCCCTGCCGCAGGGCCTGGAGATCCAGCAGCGGGCGCATGGACGCCACCACCGCGGCCGGGCTCTCGCTGCCGCCCGCGACCGCCAGAGGGGAGCGCGGCATAAAAATCAGGCACAGGCAGACCAGGCAAGTGACGAGAAAGGACATGTTTGCGCGCGGCATACTGCCTCCGCTTTTTCCGGCTCACTGCGGCGGGGAAAATGGCTCCCTTGCGGGGCAAAATGCTCTAATGAGAGCTGACCCTGGCCCGTGGCGCGTTGACTGCTCGTTTATTCTTCGGCAAGGGCCTCCGCAAAGCGGGCCCGCAGTGCCTGCAACTTGGCTTTGGCGTCCAGGAGCTGCGTGGCGCGTTCCCTTTCGCGGGCCACCACTTCGGCCGGGGCGCGGCTTACAAAGCTCTCGTTGCTCAATTTCTTGTTCACGCCTGTCACGTCCTTTTCCAACCTGGCCAGTTCCTTGTCCAGACGCGCCAGCTCGCCGTTCAGATCCACGGCGCCGCGCAGGGGCACAATGACCTGGCAGCCCTGCACCACGGCCGAGGCCGAAGCTTTGGGCGCATGCACGTCGGCCCCCAGCGTCAGAGATTCGAGGCGGGCCAGGGTCAGCATCAGGCCCCGGTTTGCTTCGAGCAGCGCGGCCTGGGCCTGATCCACGGGATGCAGGAGCAAGCCCACCTTCTGGCCGGGGTTGATGCCCAGCTCGGCCTTGATGGTGCGCACGGCCACAATCACGCCCTGGATCAGCTCCATGCGGCAGGCTTCGGCCTCGCGCACGCAGCCGGGCCGCAGGGGCGGGTAGGGCTCCAGCGCGATATCCGTGGCTTTTTCCCCGGCCGCCACGGGCAGGGCCTGCCAGATTTCGGCGGTCACAAAGGGCATGATCGGATGCAGCAAAACCAGAATCTCCCGCAGCACAAGCCAGAGCACATACTGGGCCGTCTCTTTGCGCGCCGCGCCCTCCGCGCTTTCATCGGCCTGCATGCCGGGCCCCATATCCGGCTTGATCAATTCCAGATACCAGTCGCAAAACTCATTCCAGAGGAATTTGTAGCCGAGCTGGGCCGCGTCGTTGAAGCGGTATTCGGCAAGCGCCCGATCCATGTCCAGCTTGATCATTTCCAGGCGGTGCAGAATCCACTGATGATGGAGGCCCTGCACGCTTTCCAGATTCACCGCCCGCGGAGCTTCTTTGGGCAGGTTCATCAGGGCGAAGCGCGCGGCGTTCCAGAGCTTGTTCACAAAATGGCGGTAGCCCTCGATGCGATCTTCGGAGAGGCGGATGTCCCGGCCCATGGCCGCAAAGGCCGTGAGCGTGAAGCGCAGGGCGTCGCAGCCGTATTTGTCGATCATGGACAGGGGATCAATGACGTTGCCCGTGGACTTGGACATCTTGCGGCCCGTGGCGTCGCGCACCAGGGCGTGCAGATAGACGTCCCGGAAAGGCGCCTGCTTCATGAAATGCAGGCCCATCATCATCATCCGGGCCACCCAGAAAAAGAGGATGTCAAAGCCCGTGACCAGCACCGCGGTGGGATACCAGCGGGCCAGCTCCCTGGTCCGTTCCGGCCAGCCCAGGATCGAGAACGGCCAGAGCGCGGAGGAGAACCAGGTATCCAGCACATCCTCGTCCTGGGCCAGATCGGCCGAGCCGCAGGCCGGGCAGGCAGCCGGAGCTTCCTCAGCCACGATCAGCCTGCCGCACGCCTTGCACGTCCAGGCCGGAATGCGGTGCCCCCACCAGATCTGGCGGCTGATGCACCAGTCGCGGATATTGTCCAGCCAATGATAATACGTCTTGAGCCAGGATTCCGGCAGAATCCGGGTCAGCTCGGGCACGGCCGCGCGCGCGGCCGGGGCCAGCCTGGTAGCGGCCACGAACCATTGGGTTGAAACATGCGGCTCCACCACCGTATGGCAGCGGTAACAGTGCCCCACGGCGTGCTCCAGATCATCCACGCCCGCCAGATCTCCGGCGGCCTCCAGGTCAGCCGTGATGCTCTCGCGGCACTCCTGCTTGGAAAGCCCGGCATAGGGCCCGGCGGCCGCGGTCATCACGCCGTTTTCGTCAATGACCTGCACAAATTCCAGATTGTGTTTCCTGCCCAGCATCCAGTCGTTGTGGTCATGGCAGGGCGTCACCTTCAGCGCGCCGGTGCCGAATTCCCGATCCACATACTTGTCCGCGATAATCGGCACTTCGCGGCCCAGCACGGGCACGCGCACGGTTTTTCCCACCAGATGCCGGTAGCGCTCATCCTCGGGATGCACGCACACGGCCGTGTCGCCGGGGATGGTTTCCGGCCTGGTGGTGGCCACCACAAGGGAGCCCGAGCCGTCCGCAAGATGGTAGCGCACACGCCAGAGCTTGCCGCGCGTCTGCTCGTGCTCCACCTCGTCGTCAGCCAAAGCCGTGTGGCAGCGCGAGCACCAGTTGATGATATAGTCGCCCTTGTAGATCAGGCCTTGATCATAGAGCTGCACAAAAACCTTGCGCACCGCGGCCGAGAGGCCTTCATCCATGGTGAAGCGCAGCCGCGTCCAGTCCACGGACGCGCCGAGAGCGCCGATCTGATCCAGGATGCGGTGCCCGTACTCCGCGCGCCAGGCCCAGACCTTTTCCACAAAGGCCTCGCGGCCCACGTCCTGGCGGGTCTTGCCTTCCCTGGCCAGAGCGCGCTCCACCACATTCTGGGTGGCAATGCCCGCGTGATCCGTGCCCGGCGCCCAAAGGACGTTCTTGCCCTTCTGCCGGGCATGGCGGCAGAGCACGTCGATCAGCGTGAGGTTCAGGGCGTGGCCCATGTGCAGGGCCCCGGTGACGTTGGGCGGCGGGATGACAATGGAATAGGGCTCGCCGGGCGCGTCCGGGTCGGGCGTGAAAGTCTTGTTTTCTTCCCAGTGCCTGCGCCACCGGGCTTCCACGTCATGGGGCTCGTAGCCTTTGGGGAGGGTGTCCGCCATCTTGCTTTCTCCGTGAAAGGCGGCGATACTGCGCCGCTATGCACGACGCGCGGCCGATCTGTATTTTATGGGATGCGTCCCACATCTGGGGGCTCATGGCCTGGCGCGCGTTGCGCGCCCTGGGCCTGGCCTGCCGCCTGGTCAAGGGCAAAGAAATAGCTGAAGGCGCGCTTTTAGGCAAGCAGGGCCGGGCAGAGCGATCGTGCTCCCCGGGCTGCGCCTCCACGCCCCTTCTGCTGGTTCCGGGGGGCAACGCCCGCCTCAAGGCTCTGGCGCTTGGCAAAGCGGGGCGCGAGGCCGTGCGCGCATATCTGGCCCGGGGCGGCAGTTATCTGGGCTTTTGCGGGGGCGCGGGCCTTGCGCTCAGCCAGCGCGATGCGCGGGACGGCCTGAATATCTGCCCCTGGTCGCGCGCCGCCTATCCCGAGCGACTGCATCATCTGATTTCCGGCCATGTGCGGGTGCGCGCGCACTGCCAGGGCGACGCCAGGCTGCTGCCCGCCTTTCTTCAGGATGCGAGCCGCGCTCACGGCCTTTCCCTGCCGGTCTGGTGGCCGGGCCGTTTTGCCCCGGAAGAGCGTGACGACGTCAGCGTGCTGGCCGCGTACGCCGCGCCCGACACGGATTTCTGGCTTGCGGATTTGCCCCTGCAAGGCATTCCGGCACAGGTCTTCGAGGCCTGGCAGGCCTTGTACGGAGTCAATCTGTCCGCGGATTTTCTTACGGATCAACCGCTGGTGATCAGTGGGACGTTCGGCAAAGGCCGCTATGTTCTGAGCTATTCCCATCTGGAAACACCCGAAAGCCGCGACGCCAACGCCTGGCTGGCCCATTTGCTGCGCGCCCTGACCGGGCTTGAGCCGGGCGCGGAGCTGATCCCGGCCTGGAATCTGCATGAGCCGGGCGCGGCCTGGACGGACGACAGCCGCGGCGCGCCCCTGCTGGAAGGGTTGCGCATGACCCGCGCCCTGCTGGATCTGGCTGTGGATCACAATCTTTTTTTCGAGCGCACGCCCTGGCTCTGGGGCTGGCGCGCGGGCTTGCCGGGCGCGGCCTGCAACAATCTGCACGCCGCGCTCTGCACGGCCGTCAGCCTTGCGCCCGGCAAGGCCGCGCTGGACTTCTGGGATACGGCCCGCCCGCGTTTTGCCAGGCTCATGCCCCTGTTTCAGGCCGGAGCCGAAGGCTATCTGCTGGCCTGCCGTTTGGCCGAAACCCTGGCCCCCAGCCTGCCCGGCGCGGTGGACAAACGCGGCCTCAGCAACCAGCGCGAAGCCCTGTTCGGCCACGCCATGCACGGCGGCGGCCTGGTTGAGGAATTGCTGACCATTGTGGAGGAGTTGATCTACCTCTCCCAGGACTGCCCGGCGCGCGGTTCACAGGCCTGAGCACAGAGACGCCCGGCAGCGGCCCGCGGCAAACGCTGCCCCGAAAAGCCGCATTTTCCGGCGGGCAAGACGCTGGAGCATTTTCACTTTGAAAATGCTCTGCTGACGCGAAAGCGGCAGCCGCCGCAACGCGGCGTACATTCAGGCGAAAACCGCGTTTTTCGCCTGAATGCCACCTTTGACTTTCATAAAAAGTCAAAGGTAATCTGCTCTAGGTTTTATGCAGCATGATATCCAAAATCACCTTATCCGTCTCGCGCATGCCCGTGGAGCCCAAACGCCCCAGATTGGCGATGCAGGTTTCAATGTCCTCATCCACAATGCCTTCATTGCCGGGCACGGCCGAACCGCTCATGGCCAGCATGGCGGCCTGAATGCCCGCGCCCACGGCTGAAGCCACCTTCAGCGCGCAGGAACTTTTGGCCCCGTCGCAGATCATGCCCGCCATATTGCCCACCATATTGCGCACGGTCATTTCCATTTCCCTGAGCCCGCCGCCCAGGAGCAGGGCAATGCCGCAGGCCGCGGCCGTGGCCGCCACCATTGCGCCGCAGTGAGCCGAGAGCCGCCCCAGGTGGTGCTTGATGTGAATGGAGACCAAATGGCTCATGATCAGGGCCCTGGCCAGCTCCTCGTCGCTCTTTTCCAGACGGATGGCGCAGGCCACCACCGGCATGGTGCAGGTGATGCCCTGATTGCCGCTGCCGGAATTGCTCATCACCGGCATCATCACCCCGGCCATGCGCGCGTCCGCGGCCGCGGCCGTGAGCTTGATCGCAAAGCTGGGCATGTCGTCGGAGAGCATTTGCTGCCGTATCCGGGCGTCCATGCTCTTGCCCACGGCCAGACCGTACTGGGTTTTGAGACCTTCCTCGGCCACCTGGCGGTTCATGCGCGCGGCTTCCAGGATAAAGGATATTTCCTCCAGGGGCGCCGTGGTGGCAAAGGCATGGATGCCCGCCAGCGTCAGGGGCCAGGCTGCCCCGTCCGCGGCCTGGCCGTCGGCCCCGGCGCCCCGGTTCTTTTCAAAGATCAGCTCCTGCCCGCGCCAGACCCGGGTGATGTTGGCATGACTGTCCCGCAGCTCGGCCGTGGCCGTGGCCGCGCCGCTGACGGCCGTCACGGTGCAGAAAAGCAGCAGATCATTATCCGGCAGTTTGAGTTCCACCTTGCCGGCCCTGACCATGCCTTTGGCCTGCGCCACCTGCTCCGGGGTCAGATCCCGCAGGCATTCCAGGCCGAGCCCGCTTTTGCCGCCCAATGCTCCCACAGCGGCCGCAATAGCCAGGCCCGTCTCGCCGGCGCCGGGCACCATGACGCCCATGCCGTTCTTGAGCAGATTGGCGCTGACCTCCACAGTCAGGCGCTCGGGCGGCCGCCCCAGGGTTTCAGCCGCCCTGGCTGCCGCGAGGGCCACGGCAATGGGCTCGGTGCAGCCCAGGGCGGGCACCACTTCCTGATGCAGCAAATCAAGAAAGGCTTGCCGTGAACAACTCATGCATTCTCCATGTCCTGCGGGCTCTGCAGGGGCCCGAGCTCGCCGTGGCGGTTGAAAAGCCCCTCCAGCATCAGGGTCAGGGCCCCGTCGCCTGTGACGTTGCAGGCCGTGCCGAAGCTGTCCTGAAGGGCGAAAATAGCGATTAAGAGAGCCACGCCGGTCTGGTCGAAACCCAGCACGCCGGTCACAATGCCCAGCGAGGCCACCACTGTGCCGCCGGGCACGCCGGGCGCGCCCACCGCGAAAATGCCGAGCAAGACGCAGAACAGCAGCATGGTGCCCAGCGAAGGCAGCGTGCCGTAAAGCATCAGGCTGATGGTCATGCAGAAAAAGGTCTCCGTGAGCACGGAACCGCACAAATGCACAGTGGCGCCCAACGGCACCATGAATTCCACCATCGTCTTGCTGAGCACGGGCGAGCGGCGCGCGCACTCCAGGGCCACGGGCAGGGTGGCCGCGCTGGACATGGTGCCCACTGCCGTCAGATAGGCCGGCGCATAGTAGCGGAAAATCCTGGAAGGATTGCGCCCGGAAACCGCGCCGCCGATGCCGTAGAGCAGCGCGAGCCAGATGAAGTGACCCACGATCACCAGCAGCACCATGCTCACGAAAATGGGCAGATGCCTGGTCAGCGAGCCCTCATAGGCCAGGCCCATGAAGGAAAGGCCCACGAAAAAGGGCAGAATGGGGATCAGCACCCTGGTCACCAGCCAGGTCACCACGCGCTCCAATTCCATGAAAATCCTGCTCAGGGTTTCGGACTTGGTCCAGGCGATGCCCAGGCCGAAGAAAAGCGCGGTGATCAACGCGCTCATGACGCTGAACAGCGGCGGAATATCCAGACGAAAGACCATTTCCGGCAGGCTGCGCAAATTTTCCGTCTGGGTGGCGATGGAAAGATGCGGTATGATCAGATAGCCCGAGAACATGGAAAAAAGCGCGGCGCCCACAGAGGAAAAGTAGGCCAGGCACACGGCCGTCACCAGAATTTTGCTGGCGTTGCGGCCCAGGCGCACGATGGCCGGGGTAATGAAGCCCACAATCACGAGAGGCACCAGAAAGAAGATGATCTGACCGAAAATATGCCGGGCGGAAACCACCACGTCCATGACCGACTCGTTGGCCACAAAACCCAGCAGCGCGCCGATGATCAGCCCGGCCAGCAATTTGAGAATAAGGGATGCGTTACCTGTCTTGGCCATTTGGGCACTCCCCGTTGTTGAATGATGAACGCGCCGCCCCAGAGCATTTTCTCTTTGAAAATGCTCTGCTGACGCGAAAGCGGCAGCCGCCGCAACACGGCGTACATTCAGGCGAAAACCGCGTTTTTCGCCTGAATGCCACCTTTGACTTTCAGAAAAAGTCAAAGGTAATCTGCTCTAGAGCATTTTGCTTTTGAAATTATTCAATTTCAAAAGCGGCGCTGCCATCATTTCGCGTCCAGAACGCGGTCTGGACGCTCATTCGGCGCGGGCGTCCGCTCCCGCGGCCGCCAGAGCGTTTAGCTAATTTTATTAGCAAAACGCTCTAGATCCGCGGGCGCATGGCTCCAGCCCAGAGACACTGCAGAGGCAGTATAGACCAGGCTATCCCCGTAGTGCAACAACTAATGCCGGATGCGGAAATCTTGGGAGGAAGAAAAAGAAAATGCGGCGCGCAACGCTTTTCAGCATGGCCGCGGGAGAGCCGCCGGAAGAAAAGGCCTGCTTTGTCATTCCAGAATATAACGCATGGGATTGACCGGCACGCCGTTCAGGCGCACCTCATAGTGCAGATGCGGCCCGGTGGTGCGACCGCTCATGCCGATATAGCCGATGACTTCGCCGCGTTTGACCCATTGGCCGTTCTGCACGGAAAAACGCTGCATGTGCCCGTACTTGGTAATGATGCCGCCGCCGTGGTTGATTTCCACACTGTTGCCGTAGGCCCCGTCACGCCCGGCCAGAATCACCGTGCCCTGGGCAGGCGCCATGATCGGCGTGCCCATGCGGTTGCTGATGTCCAGGCCCTTGTGGAACTGGCCGCCGCGGCCGAACGGCGAGGAACGACCCCCGAAGCTGGAAGACACAAAACCCACCACCGGCCAGATGGACGGCATGGAGGCCAGAGCGTCGCGGTTTTCGCGCAGGGCGCGCAAAAGATCCTGCTGGCGGACTTCCTCCAGACGCACGGACTCGGAAAGCAAAGCCAGAAAATTCTGCATCTTGCGGGCAGCCAGCTCCTGCCGGTGCAATGGCAGGTAGGAGCGCGAAAAATCGCTCAAACGCTCCATGCCGCCGCCCACGTCGGCAGGGTCCTTTTCCATGTTCATCATGACCCGCAGCTTGGAATCAAAACGCTGCACGCGCTGCAAGTCCTGGCTCACAGCCGCGATCCTGCCTGTGAGATTGGCCAGCTGGCGGCGCTGTTCCTCAAGCACGCGCTGCGCGTTGGCGAGATCGTCGGCCAGAGGGCGCGATTGCAGCCAGGCGCGCGCCAGCCACACATTGCAGGCGATCAGCGCCAGGATCAGCACGCAGGCCGCAAAGCCGAACCAGCCGCGCATCCGCAGATTGCGGCTGCCGCTGCGTCCTTCCTTGAAGATGACGATATGGTATTTGCCGAGCAGCATGAATTTTCTATTATATGATCAGGCGCTTCCCCTGTCAATGCGCCGTTGCGCCGCATACAGGGCTGACGTATACAGGGCAGACGCATAAGATGCATCCGCCCTGCAAGGCCCTCGCCTGCTGCTGACAAGAAGCGCGCGGGCGTGTATAGTGCCTGCGAGCTTCGCGGCCCAGGGTCAGCCCTCATTACTCCACCTGCTGCAAAGCCGCCTTTTTCCGTCCGGCGGCGTTGCAAGGCCAACATTGACCTTGCGGTATGTTCAATACAGCTTCGCCCAATGTTGGCCTTGCGCCTTGCCGGCCGAAAAAATTCGGCTTTTCGCGGACGGTGTTTTAATGAGGGCTGCCCCTGGCAACGAACCGCCCACAAGGAGGAAAAGCCCATGCCGAAAAACGCGCCCGGCCCTGTGCAGACAGCCCACGCCGCTCCCGCTGCCGACGGGCGGCAGGCTTTGCAGGCTCTGCTGCCTGCATTTTACGCCGCCGCAGGTGATTTTGAAGATCTGAACGCCGCGCCGGGCCTTGGGCCGGAAGAAATCGCGGGCCTGGAAAAAAAGCTGGAATTCACTTTTTCCAAGGAGCTCAGGGAATTGATCGGCCATTGCGCCGCCCTTTCCATGGCCGGTCTGTCCGTCAAGGCCGCCGAGTTCGGCCCCATCGTCATGCCCGGCTCCGAAGCCCTGGTCATCGGCGAATTCTATCTTTACAGCCCCGGCGACCGCCTGCTCATGCTGGCCGGCGATCCGGCCGTGTATTATCTGGAACAGCACAACGGCGCGATTACCAAAATGGCTGACGGCATCATTGATTTTTTTGAAAAGACCCTGGTGAAATACCTTCAATCCTAGAGCATTTTGCTTTTGAAATTATTCAATTTCAAAAGCGGCGCTGCCATCATTTCGCGTCCAGAACGCGGTCTGGACGCTCATTCGGCGCGGGCGTCCGCTCCCGCGGCCGCCAGAGCGTTTAGCTAATTTTATTAGCAAAACGCTCTAGAGCAGATTGTTTTGAAACGCTCTGGGGCCGGATCGGCCCAGGCGCGTTTGCCGAAACAGCGCGACGCTGCCCGGCGTCAATCCGCATTTTCCGCGCCAGGGCTGTTTTTGCGCAGTTGCCAGCGGGTCAGGCCGTTCAGGATGCTGCGCCGGGCGTCTTTGCTCACGCCGTAGAGCTGTTCCAGATTGCGGGCCATGCTGCTGCGCGCGGTGCGCCCGGCCGAAGGGCAGGCATTGGCCCATGTTGGCAGTTCCCACTGCCGGGCGGCCTTGATGATATACTTCTTTTCCACCAGCAGCAGCGGCCGGATCACTTGCAGGCCCCCGTTGAAAAAGGGCTCGCTCATGCTCATGCCCTCCACCCGGCCGTTGCGGCAGAGATTCAGAAAAAACGTCTCCACCAGATCCTCGGCATTGTGGCCCAAGGCCAGATGGCTCAGGCCGTACCGCGCGCAAAGCTCGAAAAGCCGCTTGCGGCGCAGCCAGGCGCAGCGAAAGCAGGCCGAACGGCGCAGGTTTTGCTCCGAATGGGCCTGTGGCCCGTAATCCGTCACTTCCAGATGCGCGGCAATGCCCTCCTGCGCCAGCCAGGGCAGGAGCGCGGCATGGTTTTGCGGCGCAAAGCCGGGGTTCAGATGCAGGGCCATGAGCTCAAAACGGAACGGCACAATGCCCTGGCGTATTTTGAGCGTCTTGAGCAGGACGAAACTGTCCACACCGCCGGAGACCGCCACGCCCACCCGGCAGCCGGGCCAGAGCATGCCGGTTTTCTGCATGGCTTTGCCCGCGCTTTTGACGCAGACTTCCTGGGCAAAAGAACGCTTTTCCCTGCTCACGGTCTTTGCTCCGCAGGGCAAGCGCGCTGCCTGGCCCGCGTGCGCTGGCAGGCATACCCCGCCCGCGCCGCGCGCGGCATACACAATGCGGCGCAGGGCGCATGCATGCCGTCCGGGTCATGGGCGGGGTTCACAAAGCTGAATGCGGGCATGGTTCCTCCGGCCCTTGACGGACAACGCAAGCGCACCGTGCTGTTGACAGACTCGGCGCATACCCATATCATATCTTGTTTCGGCAGGTAAAGCCTTACTCCATGACATATTCGCGCCCGGCCCCTTTACATCCGGCCGGGCGGCATTATTTCTCAATCGTTCCCGTGCTGGCCTTACGGCCGCGCAAAGAGGAGGCAGCATGGCCCGCATTACTGTGGAAGATTGTCAGGAACGCGTGGACAACCGTTTTTTGCTGGTTCAAATGGCCATCAAGCGCGTCCACCAATACCGCGAGGGCTATGAACCCCTGGTGGAGACCCGCAACAAGGAAGTGGTCACCGCTCTGCGCGAAATCGCAGCCGGCAAAATCTTGCCGGACGACATGAGCCTGTACAATCCCCTGCCCGAGGGGCAGGAAGCGCCCGATACCGAAGGGTAGAGCGGTTTGCTGTTGAAAACGGCAACCGCTCTGGCGGCCGCGGGAGCGGACGCCCGCGCCGAATGAGCCTGAAAACCACGCTTTTCAGGCGCTTGTCCCGCTTGCGGGGAAATGATGGCAGCGCCGCTTTTGAAATTGAATAATTTCAAAAGCAAAATGCTCTAGAACAGCTTCCGTCCCATACAGCGCCGCTGCCCGGGCGGTTGCGGAAGCTGACCGCCTGAGCCCGGCAGACATGCCAAGGGCCTTGTGTTCGTGAAAATGCGCTCTGCGTTCGCGCGGGCAGTGCGCTGCATCGTTGTTGTCGCTATCTGTACGCCCTTGCGGGCTACAGCCACCGCGCCCGTACTTCGCTGCGCCCGAACGGGCGCAACCCTGCTCGCCTCGCTCCAGCCCTTACGGCGGAGCCGTTAGAGCGTTTTGCTCATGAAATCAGCAAAACGCTCAAGGGATCGTTGCGGCCTTCAGCGCAACGCGGGTTTTTCTGCACAACGCGGACAGCACATACGGATGGGGGGCTTGCGGCGCGCGCGCCGAGGCTGACCGATTGTCACACGCAACAGACCCGGGAAAATTATGATGCAGCGCGATTATTACGAGGTATTGAATGTCAGCCGCAACGCCGATGAGGCCGAGATCAAACGGGCTTACCGGCAGATGGCCATGAAATACCATCCTGACCACAATCCCGGCGACGCCGAATCGGAACAGAAATTCAAGGAAGCCGCCGAGGCTTACGACGTGTTGCGCGATCCTGAAAAGCGCGCCCGCTACGATCGGTACGGGCACGCCGGCGTGCAGGGGGCTGGCGCCGGGGGCTTTAACAGCGCGGACGACATCTTTGCCCATTTCAGTGATATTTTCGGGGATCTCTTCGGCTTTTCCTCGGCTTCGCGCGGGCCCAGGCCCATGGCGGGCGCTGATTTGCGCTACAATCTGACCATCAGCTTTGCCCAGGCGGCCAAGGGAGATGAAATCACGCTCTCCCTGCCCAAGCATGTGGTCTGCTCGGAGTGCAAGGGCAGCGGCGCAGCTCCGGGCAGCAAGGCCGAAAGTTGCCGCCATTGCAACGGCACGGGCCAGGTGCGCCGCTCCCAGGGCTTTTTTCAGATTGCCATGCCCTGCCCTGTCTGTCAGGGCAGCGGCCAGATGATCACCAAGCCCTGCCCCAAATGCAAGGGCGAGGGCATTGTGGCAGAGACCCGTGAGCTGGTGGTGCGCGTTCCCGCCGGAGTGGACACCGGCACCCGCCTCAGAGTGCGCGGCGAAGGCGAGCCCGGCGCGCACGGCGGCCCTGCCGGGGATCTCTATGTGGTGTTGACCGTGGAGCAGGACAAACGCTGGCAGCGCCAGGGTCAGAATCTGCTCTACAGCCATGAGATCAGTTTCGTGCAGGCCGCTCTGGGCCACAGGATTGAGGCGCCGGGCCTTGAAGGCCCGCTGCCCCTGGAAATCCCCAAGGGCATCCAGAGCGGCACGCTGCTGCGCCTTTCCGGCGAGGGCCTGCCCTACCCCGGTCGCAAGCAGCGGGGCGATTTGCTCGTGGAAATCAAAGTGCTTACTCCTACCCGCCTTTCGGATCGGCAAGTGGAACTCTTGCGCGAATTTGAGCAGGCCGAAAATCAGACGCCCCTGGGAAAAGTCAAAAAAGCGGCCAAGAAAATCAGCAAAGCCATGGGGCTGGAGTAGAGCGTTTTGCTCATGAAATGAGCCAAACGCTCTGGCGACAGCTTGCAGCGCGCCCGGCCGTCAGTCGATGTCGGCATCCCGGAGCCGCCGGCTTTCCGCGTTCTCTTCCGCGGGCGCGTCTTCCGTTGCGGCGGCTGCGGCGTGCGCTGGCGCGGGCGCCACGGGCGTGAGCGAGTGCATGTTGATCTGCACGGGCCCTTCCACGCTCTGGGGCACTTGCAGGCCGATGCGCGCCTTATGGTTGATCACGATGGGCCCGGTCAGATTGAGCGCGGCTTTTTCCGGCTCGCCCGCCGGGATGGAGACGGTCACCAGAATCGCCGCGTCTTCCATGTTCTCAATGCGCAGCAACTTTTGCTCGGCATCGCCGATCATGACCGGGTAGCTCTGCAAAAAGCTATAGGGATCGGCCACCAGCAGACCAACCTGCGGCTTGTTCACGCTCTGCAGAATCAGCAACGGAGCCTCAGGCCGGATCTGGAGCAGGATGAAGTCCTGCTCCTCCTCAAAACCGGCCAGGCCGCGCGGGAAACGGACGACTTTTTCAGTGTCGATGCGGCGTCGACCGAGGCGGGTGTCGATCTCTATTTCTTTGTTTCGTGCCATAGTTCAGCAGCCACCATAAGATCTTCGTTACTGGTTTCCAGAGCGCGGCGGTTTTCCTCAATGACGCGCTTGTAGACCTCTTCGCGGTACACAGTGGTATCCCCGGGCACTTCCAGGCCGATCTTGACCTGTTTGCCCTGCATACCGAGAATGGTTATGCGTATGTTTTCGCCCAGATACAGGCTTTCCCCAGGGCGTCTGGTCAATATCAGCATAGGCTGCCACCGTTAGATGTAATTGGCAAGGCTTAACTGCATAATCATGGATGAAGACTTGAGCACTGTGCTGTAGGTCAGCTGCTGTCGGGTAAGCTTTGTCAGAAGCTCAGTCAGGTCAATGTCTTCCGTATAACTCAATCGCTCCTGCTGGTCCAGCTTCTGAAAGCTGAGCACGTCCCTGGCCATTTCCACGCGGTTTTCCAGGCCGCCGATGCGATCCGCCTCGGTCAGAATGACCTCATGGGCTTTTTTCAGATCCGCCAGCACCTGACCGCAGCCCGTGGCATTGTTGTTTTCGCAATAGGCCACAAGGTTGCCCACCACTTCAAAGAGGTTGGAACTTAAATCGCCGTCCTTGTTCAGGGCCGGTCTGCCCTGGTAATAGCCGCCGAAAATATCCTTGCCCACGCTGTTGGCGGGAATGTAGGTATCTTTCATGATCTCGAAATCCAACTCCGCGCGGGAGGGATGGATCAGGATCTGCGCGCCCGCGGGCACGGTGGAGACGCCGCCCGCAGCGCCGTTGGCGTCCAGATCCATGTAGCCGCCGGGCAGGGGCAGGCGCAGCGTGCCGCCGCCCGTGGTCTGCCCCTGGGCCGTGACCCAGGTGGACCCGCCATCCGAGCTGTAGGAATAGGTAAAGTCCCTGCCCGCGCTGTTCAGATCCGTGGCCGTGTCCATGCGCACCAGCATATTTTTTTTGAAGACCCCGCTGGCCTGCGACGCAAGGCCCGGCTGGCCGCCCATGATCGTCATTTCCGGCGGCGGGTCCTTGTCGTCGCCCTGATAGACGGCCGTGGGCCGGATATACAGCAGAGTGCCGTTTTCCGCGCCCGGCCCCAGTTCCGTAGCCGCGGCCTTGACCGTCAAGCCGGTGACGGTGGGCGGAGCCGTGCCGTTGTTCACGGATTTGGGCGGCAGGGTCACGCGCACGCCATCCGCCACCAGGGTGCTGTCCCCGGCAGCCAGCGCGGCGTCGTTCCAGGTTTTGCCGCCGTCCTTGGACCAGCGGTAGGTGAGGGCGTCCGCGCCCACTTCGCCGTCGCTGGTAAACTGGATCATCATGGAACTTTCCGACGCGCCTTCAATGACGTATTGCGGCGGCTTCCATTCCACGCCGCTGGCGTCCGTCACCGATTGCCAGTCCTTATCCCAGGTGGTCAGGGCCAGGCCCTCCTCAAAGGCGTTGACGTCATATTTATGCCCGGCAAAAATGCTCTTGCCTTCAAATTCGGTATTGGCCAGGTTGATCAACGAGCCGAAGATCTCCTTGACCCGAAAGCCGATCTGCTTGCGGTTTTCGGCGGTCATCTCGGTGTTGCTGGCCTGCTGGGCCAGTTGCTCCAGCTCCTGAAACAACTCGCTGACCCGGCTGCCGAGGATGCTGTCGGCCAGTTGCAGCCAGCCTGTGGCCGTGTCCGCGTTGCTCTGGTACTGCGTGGTGGCGTTGATTTCGTCGCGGCTCATGAGCACGCGGTAGGTTCCGGCCGGATCGTCCGAGGGCCGGTTTATTTTTTTCTGCGTGGAACCCTGCTCATTGCTTTCCATGTAGGCCGCAAGGTTCTTCTGCATCTGACCGACCATGCTGCCGTACATGGTGCGTTGGGTAATGCGTACAGACATGGCGCGCCTCGCTTATTGCTTGAGCCCCAGCAGGGTTTGCAGCATCTGATCGGCGGTGGTGATCAGCTTGGCCGCCGCCGTGTAGGAATGCTGAAATTTAATCAGATTGGACATCTCCTCGTCCATATTCACGCCGGACACTGAGGCGGTGCGCTCCGCCAGATCATCGGCAAGCGCGGTGTGGTACTCGGCGTTGGTTTTGGACAGACGGCGATCCGAGCCCACGATGGTGACCAGCCTGGCGTAATACTCCGAGATGGTCTGATTCCCGGTTGTCTTCCAGCCTGTGGAAATTGTTACGTTTTTGTCTGCCAGCTTGCCGATTTCCTGGGCGGTTACCGGGTCGCCCACGTTGACCTGGTGCTGGCCGTTGACCTGGCCGGAGGCGATCAGATTGGTGTCCGTGTGCAATTGGCTGTTGACGGCCATATTGCCGGAATTGTCGCCGCTGAAAAAGGTATTGACGCCCAGGGCCGCCATCAGGCCCGTACTGTCCGCGCCCATGACGAAGGTCATGCCCTCCGGGGGATTGGCCGCCGGATTGACTTCGATGATCAACTGCCCGGTCTGAATGCTCGCGTTGAGCGGCGGCGGCGCGAGAGGGTTGCCGTCTCCGTCCACCATGGAGTTGATGGCGTCGCGCACGTCCTCCAGGCTGTGCCGGGAAGGATCGAAATTCTGAATGCCGGGCGTGCCCGGAGCAAAGTCAAGCATGCCCGAGGAGACATACTCGCCGGTAGTCTTGTTATAAAAATGAAAGTTGACGTTGCCTGCCTGCAACCTGTCCGAAAACGGCAGAATGGCCTGCGCCGAGCCCAGGGGCTGGGTAATCTCCTGGATCGGCTGCTGGCCCTGAAGATATGTGAGCTTGCTGAGCCCCGCGCCCTGGCTGTGGATGCGGTTGACCTCCCAGATCAGGGAGGAGGCCGTGGCGTCCAGCTCATCCAGGTAGCGCCCGCAGTTGTCGTCACGCAGGTTGAAACAGGCCGCCAGCTTGCCGCCGGTGACGCGGTCCGTGTTGTCGGTGCCGTCAAAGCGGATCTGCGGGGTGATGTTTTCCGGGCCGCGCGAGGGCTCGATCCAGTACAGACCCTGTTTGGGCACGATGTCGAACTTGTCGCCGGTGCTGAAATCAGCGCCCGAACTGAAGGAAATCTTCAGATTCTTGACCAGCACCGGGTCCACATTGCCGTCGCCGTCATTGTCGGTGATGTCGTAGCGCAGCTCCTGGCCGTCCTCGTCGCGCAGCCAGGTCCGGCCGCCGTCAAGGGAGACCCGGTACTGCGGCGGGGGCGTGTCGCCCACACTGCCGCCGTTGACGATCTCCAGGGTGTACTCGTGACTGTCCGAGCCCTGAAATTCCACGGCGCCCGTATAGCCCGAGCCGATGGAAAGCCGGTTTTCGGCCTGCGGCCCCATGACCCTCAGCTCATAGGCGCTCAGGCCGTCCACCAGAGGCTGGCCGGTGGCAAGCTGCACGCGAAAGTCGCCCTTGCCTCTGTCCACGGTTTCCACATCCACCAGCGAGGAAAGCTCGCGCACCATCTGATCCCGCTTGTCCAGCAAGCTGTTGGGGTTGCTCACCCCGTCCACGGTGCTGGTGGTGATCTGCCGGTTGATGTCCGCAATGCTCCTGGCCAGATCATTGACGCGGTTCGTCGCGCTCTGGATGGAAACATCCATCTCCTGCTGAATGCTCTGGACGCCCTTTCTGGTGTTGTTGATCATGTCCACCAGATTGTCGGCATAGGCAAGCAGGCTCTCGCGGGAGGCGACATCTTCCGGACGCTGGGCCAGATCCTGCCAGGCCGTGAAGAATTTATTCAGCGAGGAGCTGACGCCCGCGCGGTTGGCCTCGTTGAAAATGTTTTCCAGCGAGGCCATGACCGTGTCGTGCTCGTTCCAGCGGGAGGAATTGGTGGCCTGCCGGATGTAGGCGCGTTCCAGAAAGGCGTCAAAAAAACGCAGAACCTGCTGGGCGTTGACGCCCAAGCCCTCTTCGCCCGGCCTGCCGATGATCCCGCCGGCGTCGCGCTGATCAACGTAGCGGCGGGAATAGCCTTCGGTGTCCGCATTGGCAAGATTGTTGCCGGTCACCGAGATCCAGGCCTGATTGGCCGTCAGCGCGGATTGGCCGATATTGAACAAGCCGTTGAGCATGGCCTAGAGCCTCCCGGAAATGAGCGCGGCCTGGGGGTGAGCCTGATAGCGCATGCCGCCTTTGCGGCCGTAGGTCTCGGCCTTGGGTGGCATGGCGCGGCTGGTCAGCGCCTGCAGGTTGCGGCTGCTTTGATCCAGCAGGGCCAGGGAAAGCTGGGCATTGCGCGAGGCCTGGCGCGAAACGCGCTGCTCGCTCTCGTCAATGGCCGCAAAACAGGAGCGCAGGGCCGAAGCCTGCTCTTCGGGCAAAAGAGCGGCATAGTCCAGCACCCTGCTGCCGTTGAGCTGCCTGATCACCAGGCATTTTTCCACGGCCAGCTGGCGGATCAACTCCTGCACGGAAAATTCCAGAGCCACCACGCCGTCCGTATCCCGCGCGAGCAGCGTCGTATATTCTTCTTCCAGCAGATCATGCAGCAACGCGAGCGCCTTGCTTTGGCGTGATAAACTTTCATGAATGATCTGGTACATATGACCTCGCTGCGTCCTTGGCGGTCATGGCATGGGCCGTGTTTTCGGCCGGGCCTCAGGTAGAAACTGCCACTTTGCCAGAATAAAGCAAAATCCATGCCGCTTTTCCGAAAGGGAGCGCGCTCACGCCACGCGCCGCAGCGCCGCTTTTGAAATTGCATAATTTCAACAGCAAACCGCTCTAGCCGCGCAAATCCCCGGCTGTCAGCGGCGGGATGACATAACTGCCCGCGGCCTGACCGCTTCCGTTGCCCGCGGCGGGCGCGGCAAGCGGCTGCATGGCCCGGGCATCCTGTACGGGAGCGCCCGGAATCGGGGCCTGCCCTGAAGCCTGTGAAGTCCCGCCCGGGCTTTGGGCCGCAGCCGGGCTTGCGATCGGCGCGGCCTGCGCCTGGGCCGCATGATAGGCGGCCAGGCCCGCGCCGGCGCGCTTGCCTGTGCCGGCCGCGTCCGTGCTCAAGGTGCGGATCAAGGCCTGACTGCGTCTATTCCGCCCCTTGGGAGGAATATTGGTTGTGTAGCGTACCTTGCGGATCTGCGGGGTCGGGGCCTCTTGAGCGGCCTGCGCGGCGGCCTGCGCCGGCGCCTGGGCTGAGCCCGGCCCGGACGCGCTCACTGTGCCCACGGGCTGGGTGGAAAGCGCGGCAGCCGGTTGCGGCGCGGACCTGGCGCCCGGCTGCATGGCTGCCTGCACGGCGGCCGCAGTGCCGATGCCCGCCTGCGCTCCCGGCCCGACCATTGCCGCGTGCTCCCCTGTGCCGGGCACGAGGCTTGCCGTTTCCTGCGTGGCCTGGAATGCAGGGGGCGCCTGCCGCGGCGCGCTTTGCAGCGGCGGCCGCACGCCAGCGGGGCCAAGCTTTGTGCCCGCCTCGCGCCGGGCCATGCGGGCGAGCTCCAGACCTGACGGCTCATGCCGACGCCGCGCGCCCTGACCGGCAGGAACAACCTCAATATGCGCCTGGGCCGGAGCCGCCAGCGCCTGTTGCGCGCGCAAAGCCGCCAAAGCCTGCTCCACCTCCGGCGGATTGAGCGAAAGAGGAGACGACGTGTCGCCCGTATCCATGTTTGCCGCCGTTGCGTCGGCATGCGGCGCGCCTGCGGCCCGGTCCGCTTCCAGCCCTCCGATCTGCGGCGCGACGCCTTCGTATACCGCGGCTGCCGGGTCCGGATCAGCCGACGCCGTGGAAACATCCGGGGCTTTTTGCGCTATCCCGGCCGGGTCTTCGGTCGCTGCGGGCAGAAGCGGCGCCGCGCCGGGCGTGAAAACCGGCGCATGACCGGTCCCGGCCGCGCTCCGGCTGGCCGAGACCAGATTGCGCGAAAGCTGGGCGTACATCATGTCAGCCAGGCCAATGCCTCCGGCGCTTGTCATTTTTTTGGACAATTCCTGATCATACATGTCCTGCCAGAATTTCTCCTCGCGCCCTTGGAGCAATCCCCCCTTGGGCAGGGTATTGCGCATTTCCTGCCACATTTTCTGGATAAAAACCGACTCGAAGCCCTCGCAAGCCTCGCGCAGCTTCCTGGCCTTTTGTTCGGGGCTGAGCTTCCTTCCATTGAGATCGCCGAGCCCGGCCAGGCGGCCTTGAAGCTCCCGGCGGGCATTCTCGTTCTGCGCGGCTTCCGGCGAAATCCGGGCGGATGTGAGGGGCGTGCTCATCTTAAATCACCTCCAGGGCCGCATGCAGCGATCCCGACGCCTGCAGGCTGCGCAATATGGAAATCAGGTCACGCGGCGTGGCGCCGATGGCGTTCAGGCCGTCTACCAGTTCCTGCAGGGTTGCGCCCTCCACCATGACAAGGCGGCGATCTTCCTGGCGCACGTTGATGTCGGTCTGGGGCGTGACCACGGTCTGCCCCTGGGAAAAGGGACCGGGCTGGGAAACCTGCTCGCCTTCCTGCACGGTGATTTGCAGATTGCCGTGCGCCACGGCCGCGCGCGTGATGCGCACATCCCGGCCCAGCACCACGGTGCCGGTTTTTTCATCCACCACCACCTTGGCCGGGGTATCCGGGTTCACTTCCAGATTTTCCACTGAGGCCATCAGGGGCACCAGATTATTCTTATACTGCGGCGGAATATCCATGCTCACGGTGCCGCTGTCCACAGCCCGGGCATAGGGGCCGCCCATGACCGCGTTGAGGCGCTCGGCAATCTGTTGGGCAGTGGAAAAATCCCCGTTGCGCATGTTCAGGGTCAGCTTGTCCTGTTGATTGAATTCAAAGGGTATGGCCCGCTCCACAATGCCGCCGCCGGGAATCAGGCCCACGGTGTTGATGTTTTTTGCAACTCTGGCCGCCGCGCCGGTGACCGAAAAGCCGCCTACGGTCAGCGGTCCCTGAGCCAGGCTGTAGGTTTTGCCGTCAACGCCCTTGAGCGCGGTCTGCAAAAGCACGCCGCCCAGCAGCGAGGTGGCGTCGCCCACCGAGGAGACGGTCACGTCGAGCCTGCTGCCGGGCTTGGCTGAAACCGGCATACGCGCCGTGACCATGACCGAGGCCACGTTTTTGATCTTCAACGCTCTGGAATCCACGCCCACGCCCATGCGATCCATCATGTTCTTCATGGAGCTCAGGGTGAAAACCGAATCTTTTTTATCGCCGGTTCCGGCCAGGCCCACCACCAATCCGTAGCCGATGAGCTGGTTGTCGCGCACTCCGGAAAAGGTGGCGATATCCTTGATGCGCACGGCCTGGGCGGGCAGCGCCCAACAGAGCAGCAAAGCCGTCGCGGCAATCCCGAGGAGATGATGGCGGGTGATTGTCAATTTCATGGCGCAAGCTCCTTGCCGGAATCCCGGCACAAAGGCTTATGCAGAAAGCGTGCCCGCCGGGGCCTGAAGCGCCTTCCTTGGCATCGCCGCGCGCGAAAGCGTTTTTCCTGAAGAGCGAGGCGCAAGAGGGAAAGGACAGCCACTGCGCAAGCCCAAGCGAAAAGAAACCGTTCCGGAGGCCGGGGAGCGTTTTTCTTGAGAGCGTTTTGCTCATGAAATCAGCTGAACTCTCTACGCTTATTGCTGTAATGATTTTTTACGCTTCATCTTTTGACAGTAGGTGCAATTTTCAAAATTATTCAGGCTTTTCAATATTCCGCATTCACTCTTTTTACCGCCATCGCATTTATGATAAAGAGATTTGAGATGCTCTTTCAGATGCAAGAGATCGTTTATCTGCCTGTCAACATCCATAATATGCTTTTTGATAAGCGTATTTATCCAATCACAACTGACGGTAGGATTATCACTGAAGGTAAGCAAGTCGCGAATTTCAGAAAGATTCATCCCATGTTGCCTGCAATGGAGAATAAATTGCAGGCGTGCAATAGCATCGTCTCCATAGAGACGATAATTCCCCTCCGTCCGCTCCGGGGCTTTCAACAGCCCCTCTTTTTCATAATAGCGAATGGTGACGACCTGGCATCCGGTCATCCTGGCAAGCTCTCCAATCTTGACTTTCATACGCTCTCCTCGGCGCGGCCTGGCATCGGAAAACATAACCTCCAAATTCCTGGTGCGGAAAGGGCAGCCGGAAAATTTTTGAAATTTTCATTCCTCCCCTTGACTCTATAGGGACTATAGATCCTATCGTCTGCTTGTAGCAAGAACAAACAAAGGGCATCTCGTCAAAACGCCCTTGCGGAGGAACAGTATGAGCGGTGATACGCTGGTGTTATGTCCTTGTGGGGATTACCACCCGCTCGGATTTATCTGTGAAAAGGCGCAACAACGCAAAGAAAAGCATGCAGAAGAATGCACCCATGAAAAACACGCCGCAGACATGCAGGCCCCCAGCCATCAGGGGCATGAGCACGCGGCCTGCTGCGCTCATGCTCAGCATGAACACGAGAATGCTTGCCGCAGCCACGAACATGCTCATGGCGAGTGCTGCGGGCATGCGCACGCGGCCCCGCAGGATATTGATGCAGCGGCGCTGGGCGAGGCGTCAGCGACACGCGCCATTTACCGCATCGCCAACATGGATTGTCCGATGGAGGAGGCGCTGATCAGAAAAAAACTCGCTGCTGTTCCCGGCATCACCGGACTTCACTTCAGGCTTATGCAAAGAGTGCTTATTGTTGATCACGAGCTTCCTTCAACCGAGACTATCGAAGCCGCGCTAAAGGCCATCGACATGGAGCCGGAATCCCTTGCGGGAGAAAAGGGCGCAGTGGCTGTTTTTTCGGTCAACGGGATGGACTGTCCTGTGGAGGAAAGGCTGATACGAAGCAAACTTGCCGGAATGCCGGGCGTGTTTGCCCTTGATTTCAACCTGATGCAGCGCACGTTGCAAGTGCGGCATGAGCCTTCGGCTCTTCCGGCCATATCCGCGGCTTTGGCTGCGCTGAATATGGATGCCAGACTGCTTGATACGCAGTCCGGGGCAGGCAACGTCATTGCAGCCCCCAAAATTCCCTGGAAAAAGCTCGCCATCGCCGGGATATTCGCCGCCCTGTCGGAAGGAGCTGAGCTCGTCCATGAATGGGGAGCAAAGCCTTTCGGCCTCGACATGTCCGCATGGACGCTGGGAAGCTACCCCGTACTGGAATATCTGCCTTTGCTTTTTGCCGTCATCGCCATCGCGCTGGGCGGGCTGACAACCTACAAAAAGGGCTGGCTGGCCGTCTCCAACTTCAATCTGAACATCAACGCGCTCATGTCCGTCGCTGTTACGGGAGCCGTTCTTATCGGCCAGTTCCCTGAAGCGGCAATGGTCATGGTGCTGTTCAATCTGTCGGAAGCCATTGAGGCCAAGGCGCTGGACAGGGCGCGGAACGCCATCAAAGACCTTCTCGCGCTTGCGCCTGATACCGCCACGGTAGCGCAGGAGGATGGAACCTGGCGGGAGATGGATATCCGCGAAGTGGCGGTGGGCAGTCGCGTGCGCGTGAAGCCGGGCGAGAAGATCGCGCTTGACGGCCTTGTGGTGAACGGGATGTCGATGGTCAATCAGGCGCCCATTACCGGCGAGAGTATGCCGGTGGAAAAGAAGGCTGGAAATCCCGTTTATGCCGGAACCATCAATGAATCCGGTTCGTTTGAATTTGAAGTGACCGCCGCGGCCACGGACTCCACTCTTGCGCGCATCATCCATGCAGTGGAAGAAGCGCAGGGAAGCCGCGCCCCCATGCAACGCTTTGTGGATGCCTTTGCCAAATACTATACTCCCGTTGTTTTCCTCATCTCGATCCTTGCCGCCGTCATTCCCCCGCTGCTCCTCGGCGGCGCATGGCTGGATTCCATCTACACCGCGCTGGTCGTGCTTGTTATCGGCTGCCCCTGCGCCCTGGTCATTTCCACCCCGGTCAGCATCGTCAGCGGCATGGCCGCGGCCACCCGCTACGGCATTCTGATCAAGGGCGGCATGTTTCTCGAACAGGGCAGACTCCTCACATGTCTGGCACTGGACAAGACCGGCACCATTACCCACGGCAAACCTCGTCAGACAGACTTTGTCCGCATTGGCAAGGAAGATGAAAGCCGCATCATTTCCCTGGCGGCCAGCCTTGCCGCCCGTTCCGATCATCCCGTCTCCAGGGCCGTCGCTCAAGCCGCGGCGGAATCCGGCATCCGCTTGCAGCCGGTGGAGGCTTTCGCGGCGATTCCCGGCCAGGGCGTCAGCGGCGTTATCGACGGACAAAAATGGTTCATGGGCAATCACAGAATGGTTGAAGAGCTGAAACAGTGCTCCAACGAGCTTGAACAACAGATTTTCAAGCTTGAAAAGCAAGGGAAAACGGTTGTGGCCCTTATGAGCGAAGCCGGAGTCCAATGCCTGCTCGCTGTGGCCGATACTGTCAAAAACAGCAGCATTGAAGCCCTGCGGGAACTGAAAAAGCTCGGCGTGAAAACCGTTATGCTGACAGGGGACAATGAGCACACGGCGGAAGTCATCGCCCGGCAGGTGGGCGTGGACGATTTCAAGGCCAGCCTGCTCCCGCAGGACAAGCTCGCCGTCGTTGCGCAGCTTGAGCAGAATGGCGAAAAGGTCGGCATGGTGGGCGACGGCATTAACGATGCCCCCGCGCTGGCCAAAGCCCAGATCGGCTTCGCCATGGCGGGCGGCGGCGCCGATACCGCCATTGAAACCGCCGATGTGGCGCTCATGGATGACGACCTGCGCAAAATTCCCCGCTTCATCCGCCTGTCCAGATCAACGTACGCCATTCTGGTGCAGAACATCACCCTGGCGCTTGGCGTCAAGGCCCTGTTCTTCGCCCTGACCTTTACCGGCAACGCGACCATGTGGATGGCCGTCTTTGCCGACGTGGGCACGGCGCTTCTGGTGGTGGCCAACGGGCTGCGGGCCATGCGCAAGTAGCTTTGCCCCGCATCCTGAACAATCAACCCGCAAGGAGAAAAACATGTCCAAACGAAAAACAGGCCTCATGTATTCCGCAGCGTTCGCAAACTACAAGGCCGGAGAGGGCTATCTCTGCCTCCCCGCGGAGTCTTCTCCCTGGATCAGCACCACTGACTACTATGATACGCCGGAACGGGTGACGGAGGCCTACGCGCTGCTTGAAAAATCCGGGCTTCTCGGCAAGCTCGCGAAGATCGCCCCCCGCCCTGCGACTCTCGAGGAACTTACGGGCTTCCATTCTGCCGCGTATATTGAAAAACTGAAGCGCCTGAGCGAAGGGGACGGCGGTATCGTCGGCGAAATGTGCCAGATAGGGCATGGGGGGCTGGATGTCATTGCCCAGGCTGTGGGCGGCGATCTCGCGGCGCTGGATGAAGTCATGGCGCGCCATGTGGATAACGCTTTCTGCCTTCAGCGCCCTCCGGGAGCCCATGCGGAACGCGAACAGGGCTTCGGTTTCTGCGTGGTCAACAACTTCAATATCCTCATCAACCGCGCGCGGGAAAAGTACGGCCTGAAGCGGATCATGCTCATTGACTTTGACAATCATTATAAAAACGGCATTGAGCAGGCATGGTACGGCACGGATGAAGTTTTGTACGCCGAGACGCATCAAAGCGGGGCCCTGGCCGAAAACAGCGCTGCGGACAAAAACGCCGACCATATCGGCGAAGGCGCGGGGCGGGGCTATAATGTGGTCATTCCCATGCCTTCCGGCGCCGGAGACGCGGCCTATGCAAAGGCCTTTGAAGAGATTATCATGCCCATTGCGGATCAATACCGGCCCGAGCTCGTCGTTCTTATCGCCGGATTCGCGTCCAATATCTTCGATCCCCTGTGCCGCCAGCAGTTGACCGCGACCGGCTACGGCAAACTTGCCGGAATCGTCCGAAACATCGCCGATCGCCATGCGGATGGTCGCCTTGTGGCCGTGCTGGAAGGCGGCAAGGGCAATTACATGTCCTTCTGCATCCTGAAGGTGCTTGAGGCCATGAGCGGCGAAAAGACGGAAGTCCCTGACCTGGTCGAAGGGCTTATCGTGCGGAACTTCCTCTCGCCGGATCAGAACGCGGCCATTGCAGAGGTCAAACGCATTCTTGCTCCGTATTGGCAGCTTTGAAATGCACAGTGGAAATAATTCTGTTTTCTGATATATACTCTTGGAAACATCTTTACAGGAGATGTTTCCAAGAGTCATAAATTCTTGCGAAAAAAGGAGAGCAGGATGCTGTTTCAACAGATTCGTGGCGCTACGAGCTGTATCACGTTCAGCAACAAAAAATTTTTGCTTGACCCCTTTCTGGCGCCCAAGGGAAGCTGCTCTCCCGTGCCTTCCCCGTATAATAACTTCCCCAATCCTTTAGTGGAGCTGCCTCTTCCTGTCAGCGAGATCATTGCGGTGGACGCGGTGATTGTCACCCATATGCACCATTTCGACCATTTTGATGACCATGCCGCCAACGCTTTGCCCAAAACCATGCCGATGTTTGTTCAATCCGAAAAGGAAGCCGGGGATATGCGCAGCCTGGGCTTTACCAACGTGACGGCACTGACGGACACGGGCGTCAGATTCGGCGACGTGACTCTTTACCGGACAGACGCCCTGCATGGGGACGGTGTCACAGCGGCCTATTATTACCAGAAATTCGGCCTTCCCGCTGAAGCCTGCGGCGTCGTCTTCCGCGCGCCGGGAGAAAAAGTTTTTTATGCGGCGGGCGATACGCTTTGGTATGACGGCGTGCGGCGGGCTATCGAAAAATTCCGCCCGGGAATCATTGCTCTCAACGCGGCCAACGCCCAAATGTACGACGGCACACCCATTCTTATGGGAGTTGACGGAGTAAGGGAAGTGGCGCAGGCCGCTCCTGATGCCGTACTCATTGCAACCCATATGGATGCGGTGAATCATGCCCGTGTCAGCCGCGATGATTTGAAAAAATTTGCTGCTGCCAATGGGTTGGAGAAGAGACTCTCCATCCCGGATGACGGCGAAATTGTAGCCCTTTAGAGCGTTTTGCCAATGAAATCAGCCAGAGCATTTTTTGATTAAAAATATCCATTTTCAATCAAAAAATGCTCTGGCTAAACGCGCTAAGCGCTCCGGGGCCTGATCCTGAAAAAGCGCAGGCGCAGGGCATTGGTGACCACAGAAACCGAGGACAGGGCCATGGCCGTGCCCGCCAGCATGGGCGAAAGCATGGGCCCGCCGAAGAGGTGCAAAAGCCCGGCGGCCACGGGCAGGCCCAGCATATTGTAGCCAAAGGCCCAAGCCAGATTCTCGCGGATATTGCGCATGGTGGCCCGCGAAAGCGCCAGGGCCGTGAGCACGGCTTCCATGCCGCCGCGCATCAGCACAATGTCCCCGGCCTCGGCGCTGACGTCCACGCCCGTGCCCACGGCCATGCCCACATTGGCCAGCGCCAGAGCGGGCGCGTCGTTGATGCCGTCGCCCACCATGCCCACCACCAGGCCCTGGGCCTGCAGGCGGCGTATATAGTCGGCCTTTTCCGCGGGCAGCAGCCCGGCGGCCACCTCATCCACGCCGGCGCGGGCGGCCACGGCGCGGGCCGTGCGCTCATTGTCGCCGGTGAGCATGACCACGCGCACGCCCATTTCATGCAGGCTGGCCACCACAGCGGCCGACTCGGGCCGCAACGCGTCAGCCAGAGCCAGAATGCCCGCCAGACGGACGTTTACGCCCGTGCCCACGGCCAGCAAAAGCGGGGTTTGCCCGGCTTCGGCCAGAGCCGCCAACTGCGCCCCCGCCGCCTCGGGCACGCTCAGGCCGCGCTCGCGCAGAAAAGCCCGGTTGCCCACGGCCACCACATACTCTTGCTCCTCAAAGCGCACCTTCCCGGCAATACCCAGACCCGGCGAGACGCGCACGTCATCCACCGGGCAGGGCGGGCAGCCGCGCTCGCGTGCGGCATTGATCAGGGCCAGAGCCAGCGGATGCTCGGAACGCGCTTCCAGCGCCGCGGCCAGCGTCAGCAGATCGTTACCGTCCAGGCCGTCCACGGCCCGGGTTGTGGCCGAACCGTCGGCAGCCAGCAGCGTAATGCCGGTCAGCACGGGCTTGCCCGTGGTCAGGGTGCCGGTCTTGTCCACGGCCAGAGCCGTGATCTGCCCGGCCTGCTCCAGGGCCGCGCCGTTTTTGATCAACACGCCCAATTGCGCCCCCCGGCCCGTGCCCACCATGATCGACATGGGCGTTGCCAGGCCCATGGCGCAGGGGCAGGCCATGACCAGCACGGCCACAAAGACGGACAGGGGAGTGGTGATCGGCTCGGCGCTGAAAACCAGCCAGGCCGCGGCCGCCAGCAACGCGAAGAGCATCACTGCGGGCACGAAATAATAACTCACCCGGTCGGCCAGCCGGGCTATGGGGGCCTTGCTGCCCTGGGCCTCGCGCACCAGCCGGATGATGCGGGCCAGGCGCGTGTTCTGGCCGACCTGCTCGGCGCGCATGGTCAGCGAGCCTTCCCCGTTGACGCTGCCCGCCACCAGCGTATCGCCCGGGCCCACGGCCACGGGGATGGATTCGCCGGTGAGCAGGGAAAGATCAACGGCGCTCCTGCCGCTGAGCACCACGCCGTCCACCGGCACCCGGCTGCCGGGCCTGAGCAGGAGGCGATCTCCGGCGCGCACGGCGTCCACCGGCACTTCCGCCGGCGGCAGGGCGTCATCCGCCGCGTCCAGGCGCAGAGCCGTATCCGGCGTGAGGCTCAGCAGCGCGCCCATGGCATCGCCCGCTTTGCGGCGGGCCGTGGCTTCCAGAAACTGCCCGAACTCGATCATGGTCAGCAGCACGGCGCAGGATTCATAATAAAGATTCATGGCCCGCATGACCGGCTCCTGCCCCAGAACGCCCAGAACCGTATTGCCGAGACTGTAGAGAAAGGCCGCGCCCGTGCCCACAGCCACCAGGCTGTCCATGTTCGGGGCCTTGTGCAGCAGGGCCGACACGCCCTCAAGATAAAAATGGCGGCCCAGCCAGACCACCGGCAGGGTCAGGAGCAGTTGCGCGAGCATGAAGGCCCGGGGCGAGGCATGCGGCTCCAGCCAGGCCGGCAGGGACAGGCCCAGCATATGCCCCATGGAAATGACCAGCAGCGGCGCGGAAAAGCCGAGCATGGGCCAGAGACGGCCCAGGCGCTGCCGCCGATCCTCCAGGCCCTTGGCCCTGGCGGCCGCAAATTGGGCGGAAGCGTCGTCATCGGCCGCGGGAACCGCGGAAAAACCCAGCTTCGCCACACGCTCCATGACTTCCCGGCGCACAAGCTCCTCGTCGCCGGGCCTGGCCCAGACCTGCGCCTTGGCTGTGGCCAGATTGACAGCGACTTTTTCCACGCCCTGCATCTGCCCCACCACGCGCTCTATGCGCGAGGAGCAGGCCGCGCAGTGCATACCGCCAATGTCGAAACGCAAGGGGCGGATTTTGCCCCCTTTATCGCTCTGTTCGCTCATGACAAGCCTCCGGCTTGTTTTTTCAAAGAAATACGCGTAAAATGAATGCCCTGAAAATGAAAACCAAATTACTTGGAGACTACTATGAAAATTTTAAAAGTCAATGGGATGCAGTGCGGCCACTGCAAGGCTGCGGTGGAGGAAGCTGCGGGCAAGGTTTCAGGCGTGAGCAGGCCTGAGGTGGATCTGGCAGCCAAGGAGCTGCGCTATGAGGAATCCGGCCCCGTTGATCAGGATGCGCTCAAGCGGGCCATCCGCGATATCGGCTTTGATCCCGAATAAAACGCGTGACGACGCGGCCCTGTTTCCCCTCCCCGGTTGCGGCTTTGCGCGGCGTGTGTACTTGCGCCCGCCTTTGCGGCGCAGGGCAAGCCGTTCTTGCGCCTGCGCCGCAAAGAGCGTATCGTCTTCTGCACTAAAATCAGGAAACAGGCAGTGAAGGCACACGCAGGCAACTCCTCCGGCCCTGCCCAGGCAGTGCCGGTTTTTTCCCGGCAGTTTGCGCGCCTCACCCGCGCGGGCGGCGTTCTGACTCTGTTTGTCTGCCTCTGGCTTACCGGCAGCGCGAGCGCGCGGGCGTTTGATTCCGCTGTTTTTCCCCTGGACTTCACCACCATCCGGCTGGGAAATGCTTCGCGTGCCGTGCTGGTGGTGGGCGGCATCCAGGGCGACGAGCCCGGGGGCTTTTCCGCGGCTACCCTCCTGGCCACCCGCTATGAAATCGAAAGCGGCGCGGTCTGGGTGGTGCCCAATCTCAATTTTCCGAGCATCATCAGGCGCTCGCGCGGCCTGCACGGCGACATGAACCGCAAATTCGCCCGCCTGGACGAGACTGACCCGGAATTTCCCACCGTGCGCCGCATCCAGGAGCTGATCCGCTGCCCGGAAGTGGCCCTGGTGCTCAATCTGCACGACGGCAGCGGCTACTACCGCAGCAAGTACGAGAATTACCTCTGCAATCCGGCCCGCTGGGGGCAGTCGGTGATCATCGACCAGGAGACGCTGGAACCCGGCGTCTTCATGGGGGCGCTGGCCCGCGAGGCCGCGCAGGTGACAGAAGAGGTCAACCGCGCGCTGCTCAAACCCCGGCATATTCTGCATGTGCACAATACCAACACCGCCGCCGGGGACAAGGAAATGGAAAAAAGCCTTTCCTACTACGCAGTGCGCCACGGAAAGGCGGCCTTCGGCCTGGAGGCCAGCAAGGAATTTCCCGTAGAGCTGCGCGCCTATTACCACCTGAACATGATCGAAGCATTTCTGCGTCAGGCCGGGGTGCGCTTCAAACGCGACTTCGCGCTGACGCCTGAAGGCGTGCGCGCGGCGCTGCGGGACAATCTGGGCGTGTCTTTTGCGGAGAATCGGATTTTTCTGCCCCTGGAGGATGTGCGCCCGGCCATCAACTACCTGCCCCTGCCCAAGGACAGCCCGGCCAAGGCCGTGACAAGCAAGCCGATCATGGCTGTGCTGCCCTGCCCGCAAGGCCGGGACGGGGAACTCTGCATCCATTACGGCAACCGCACCATCACCCTGATCAAGCCGGACTGGCGCGAGGTGGATCAAAGCCTGGACGCTGTGCGCGTCACTGTGGACGGACGCGAGGAAGATGTGCCTTTCGGCCGCGTGCTCGGCGTGGAGGAGAGCGTACGCATCCACCCGCGGGAGGATTTCAGGGTCAATGCCATCGGCTATGACGGCGGCCGCCGCGACGAAAGCGGCACGACGCTGCGTCTGAAAGACTTCATGCCGCGTTTTTCCGTGGATCGCGGCGGCACCCTGTATCGCGTCGAAGTCTATAAAAAACAGCGTTTCAGCGGCATGTTTCTGGTGCGTTTCAATAAAAAAAACGCCCGGATGGCCAAGAGCGGCGCAGTGCTGCCCGACTGGCCCGGCCCGGAATCAAGCCTGGGATTCTGAGTTGCGCCATGCCTGACCCCCTACCCATGACAACGCCCATCAGCGTGGCCGGAGGCGGCAGCTGGGGCACCGCGCTGGCGCATCTGCTGGCCGCGCGGGGGCATCAGGTCACTCTCTGGCTGCGCGACGCGGCTGTGGCCCATGCTGTGAACACCCGGCATGAGAACCCCCGTTATCTCCCCGGCTTTGCCCTGGCCCCGGGCCTCAGGGCCTCTACAGATCCGGCCGTGCTGGAGCGCGATCTGCTGGTGCTGGCAGTGCCGAGCCAGCAGTTGCGCTCCTGGCTCCTGGCGCACAAGGCGCATTTCCGGCCGGGCCTGGTGCTGGTCAACGCGGCCAAGGGCCTGGAAACCGGCAGCCTGGCCCCTTGCAGCACTGTTGCGGCCGAGGCTCTGGCCGGGCTCCACCCCAGATATGCCGTGCTTTCAGGGCCTTCTTTCGCGGCCGAGGTCTTGCAGGGCCTGCCCACGGCCGTGGTGCTGGCCGCGCGCGAGGAAAGCCTGGGGCGCAGCCTGCGGGAAATTTTCTCCGGCGCGACCTTTCGCTGCTATTCCAGCACGGATGTGATCGGCGTGGAAATGGGCGGAGCGCTTAAAAACGTCATGGCCATTGCCGCGGGGGTCAGCGACGGCCTGAACCTCGGCCACAACAGCCGGGCCGCGCTGATCACCCGCGGCCTTGCGGAAATGAGCCGCCTGGGCGTGGCCTGCGGCGCTCGGGAGCGCACCTTCATGGGCCTTTCCGGGCTGGGAGATCTCACCTTGACCTGCACCGGGGATCTTTCGCGCAACCGGCAGGTGGGCTTGCGCCTGGGGCGCGGCGAGCGGCTGGAGGAGATAACCGGCAGCCTGGGCATGGTGGCCGAAGGGGTCAAGACCACGGCCGCCGTGCATGAGCTGGCGGCCCGCCTGAACGTGGACGCGCCGCTCACCGCCGCGGTGCATCAGATTCTTTACCAGGGCCGGCCCGCGCGCGAGGTGGTCAAAAGCCTGATGGCCCGGACCTTGCGCGAAGAATAGAGCGGTTTGCTAATGAAATTAGCTAAACCGCTCTGGCGACAGCGTTAGCTGGCGCCCGCGCCGGCGGTAGCCGTTAGCAAGCTTTGCTTGCTTGCGCCAGCCGTTGGCGAGTCTGCGAGCCTTACGGATGGCGACAGCGGTTTCGTTGAATGTTTTTTGTGGTACCTCATTGCTGTCTCCATCCGTAGCTTCCTTCGTCGCAACGGCTGAAGCCTGGACGCGAAATGATGGCAGCGAAGTGATTGAAAATGAATATTTTCAATCAAAAAATGCTCTAAGAAGCCGGGCGGCGGGAAAGCCCGGCTCGCCGCCACAGGAGGCCAGGGCTGACGCAGAAGATGCGTCAGCCCTGCACAGGAGGCAAAGACGCCGTGCGCGTGTGAAAAAAAATTCATAAGCCCGTCAGGCGGCTGTGCAAGCCGGCTCCAGCATTTTTCGCCTTTTGCAATCCATGCTCCCCGCTTGCGCCACGTCTTGAAGTGGGCTAAAACAGCAGCTATCCAAGGTCAGCCCTTATGCCCTGCCGTCTGTGAAAAGCTGCATTTTCTCGGGCGGCAAGGCGCAAAACGGCAATTGTGCGAAGCCGTAGTGAACTGCCGCGAAATCCATTTTCGCTGTGCAACGCCGTTGCGCGGAATATGACAGCTTTGCAGCAAGTGCGTTTCAGGAGATCTGACCCCAGGCACCTTATTTCACGAGCAGCTTTTCACGCAGGCGTTGCGCCTGCCCTGCCGGATCGGTCTGTCCGGCAGCCGGGCCCCGGCCTTGCGGGCGCGCACGGGTCCGGCCCGAGACGAGAGCCGGAGGAGTTCATCACTACACGGGGCGTCTATGACAACACCATTGTTCACGGCTGACGGCTTGCTTCTGCCGCTTCTGGCGGGTGCGCTCATTCTGCTGTTCGCCACGGTCAAGGCCGTGTTGCAGCGCGGCAATCCCCGCCGCCTGATCCTCTGGGGCGCATTGTATGACGCGGGCCTTGCCTGCATGGCCCTGGCCGCGCAAAATCCAGCGGCACAGACGGGCTTCTGGCTGTTCGTTCTTTTCCAGATCGCGGCCCGGCTGCTGGCCCTGGCCGCGCTGGCCCGATTCGCGCCAACCGGGCGCGCCCTGCGTCCGGACGAATTGCGCGGCGCGGGGCGCAGGCTCCCCTGGTCCGGAGCCCTTTTTGCGCTGGGTCTGCTGGCCGCCGTGGGGGGCACGCCCTTTCTGCTGCCCGAGGCGCGCGCCCTGATGGTCCAGGGCCTGCTGCAAGCGGTCCCCGCAGGCGGCATGCTCTGTCTTCTGCTGGCGGCCGCGTGCGGAACCGTGTTCATCTGGCTGTATGTGGACGCCGTGCGGCACGTCTGCCTGGAAGAATCCCAGCCTTCCGCTGATGCCGCTTCTGCGGCCACATCCGGAGCGTTGAGCGGCCTGATCATGCTTGCCCTGGCTCTGGCCGTGGCCGCCCTGGGTTTGCTGCGCGATCCGCTGACCGCGTGGCTGGGCGCGCATTTCGGCCTTGAGGTCCTGCACGCGCCCGTGCATCCGGCCTACTGGTGTTTTTACGGCGGCGCGTTCATCGCGGGTCTGGCCTTCCTCCTGCGCCTGCGCGCGGCCCCGCTGATCGCCGCCCTTTTCCCGGCCCTGGCCTTTGCCGCCGTATGGATCATCCCCAGCCCGCCCGCGGCCCGGCTCTTCCTCTCGCTGATCGTCCTGGTGGCATTGGTGGTCGGGGTCTATTCCCTGGGCTATATCCGCGGCGAGCGCCGGGGCTGGTACTGGTTTTTCCTGCTTCTGACCTTCGCCTCCCTGGCGGGCATTGTTTCCACTCCTGACACGGCCGCCCTGTATGGCTATTGGGAGCTGATGACCTTCGCCTCCTATTTCCTGGTCGTGCATGAAGGCAGGCGCACGGCGTTTGAGGCGGGCCTCAAATATTATGTGATGTGCGCGGGCGGCGCCCTGTTCATGCTGCCCGGCCTGTTTCTGCTCAGCCTCTTTGCCGCGGCGCCCCAGGCCGCCGCGCAGTTTCCGCTCTGGCTGCAGGCCGCTCTGATCCTCAGTCTGGCCGGTTTCGCCGTCAAAGCGGGCCTTGTGCCTCTGCATTCCTGGCTGCCCGACGCCCACCCGGCCGCGCCCTCCTCGGTGTCCGCGCCCTTGTCCGGCATCATCACCAAAATGGGCATTTTCGGCATTGTCAGCCTTGTTTTGATCAATGCCGGGCAAGCCACGGCCGGGCTGCGCGGCCTGTTCGGCCTGTCATGGTTCGGCACGGCGCTGACCGCTTCAGGCGTGGCCACCCTGGTCTACGGCGAACTCATGGCCCTGCGCCAGAACGACATCAAGCGCATGCTGGCCTACTCCACGCTGGGCCAGATCGGCGAGATTGCGCTGGTTCTGGGCCTGGGCGCCTGGCTGGCCACGGCTGGCGCGCTCTGGCATGTGATCAACCATGCGGTCATGAAGGATCTGCTCTTTCTGGGCGCCGGCGCGCTGATCATGCGCGCGGGCAGCCGCCAGCTTGAAGATCTGCGCGGCCTGGGCCGCTGCATGCCCTGGACTGTGGCCTGCATGGCGGTCGGTCTGGTGTCGCTCATGGGCCTGCCGCCCTTCGGGGCTTTCTACAGCAAATTCCTGATGATCCAGGCCGCGGTGCAGACCGGGCACACCTGGCTCGCGGCCCTGATTCTGATCGGCTCCCTGGTGGGCGCGATATACTACACCCGGATTCTGAAAACCCTGGTTTTTGTGGAGCGCCCGGCCCACCTCCCGGATGTGCAGGAGGCTCCCTTCAGCATGCGTCTGAGCCTGCTTGTTCTGGCGGCTCTGAGCCTGCTCCTGGGGCTGGCGCCGCAACTGCCCATGCAGTTGGTGCTGCCTGTGGCCTCGCTCTGCTATGCGCCCACGGCCGGCGATCCGGGCATCATCACGAGCATGAGCGTCTTCTGGCCCGTGTATGTGCTGCTGCCGGTGTTCGGCGCGCTCTTGCCCGCTCTGTTCGCGGGGCAACGCAAGCTGGCGGGCTGGAGCAGCGTGGCCGTGCTCCTGGTCACGGCTCTGCTGGTGGCGATCTGCGGGCGGGATCTCGACACGCTTTCTTTCTGCTTTGCCCTGATCGTGCCCCTGATCGGCGCGCTGAATATGGCCTACGCCGTGGGCTATATGGAGCACAGCCACAGCCAGTGGCGCTTTTACTGCGCCTTCACCTGCATGTGCGGCGGCCTTGTGGGCATGGCGTCCAGCCAATATCTGCTCAGTTTCTTCCTGTTCTGGGAAATCATGAGCTCCTGGACCCTGTACATGGCCATTGCCCAGGAAGGGGACAAGGCCTCCTTGCGCGAAGCTTTCAAGTACTTTTTCTTCAACCTTCTGGGCGCGGGCTTTCTTTTTGTGGGCATCTGCGTGCTGGGCCCCTTCGCGCCCTTTACGCCTGAAGCGCTGACCCGTTTCTCGTCCGCGCTGTCGCCGGGCGCGGCCTGGCTGGGCATGGCTCTGCTGGCCGTGGGTTTTGTGATGAAAGCCGCGCAACTGCCCTTCCGCATTGACTGGCAGATGCACCCGGCGCTCGCGCCCACGCCGGTTTCCGGCTATATCTCGTCCGTGCTTCTGAAAAGCGCGATCATCGGCCTGATCAAGCTCTTTCTGCTCCTGGGCGGCGGCTATGCCGTGGCGGGCATTCTGGGCGGCTTCGAGCAGGGCCTGATCCGCCTCGCGGTCATGTGGATCGGCGGCATCACCATTATCATGGCCGCTGTGCAGGCCCTGCGGACCAGCGGCATCAAGCTGATCTTCATTTACTCCACGGTCAGCCAGCTCGGCTATATGGTCATGGCCGTGGCCGCGGGGGGCATATTGGGCTACGCGGGCGGCATGCTGCACGTGATCAACCATGTTTTCTTCAAGGATCTGCTCTTCTTGATCTGCGGGGCCGTGATGTTCGCCACGCACCGTGACAGCCTGGACGATCTCGGCGGCATCGGCCGCAAGATGCCCTTCACCCTGGCCATGTTCGCCATTGCCGGCCTCTCGCTGGTCGGCGTGCCTCCCACCAGCGGCTTCTCTTCCAAGTGGCTGATCTATCATGCCCTGATGCAGGCCGGGCAGCCGTTTTTGGCCCTTCTTTCCCTGGTGGGCAGCGTGCTGACCCTGGCCTATGTGGCCAAGTTCCTGCATGCGGCATTTTTGGGCCAGCCTGCCACGGATCTGGACGAGGTGCGCGAAGCCCCGCGGGTGATGCGCGTTCCCATGGCTCTTCTTGGCCTGGGCTGCGTGCTCACCGGCGTTTTTCCGGGTCTGGCGCTTCTGCCCATCAACAGCATCCTGTCCGAATACGGGCTCATGACCCTGGATGCAGGCCTTTCCGGCGTGCTTTCCGGGCCCGGCGCCTGGAACGCCACCGGCCTCTTCGTGATGGCGGCGCTGGCCTTCCTGGCGGGTTGGTGGTTTGTGCGCCGCTTCACGCGCCTGCGCGAAATCGACGTGCATGCCTGCGGCCTGCCCCCTGAAACCGCCACCAGCCGCATGGCCCCGTCCAGCATTTACGGCGGCCTCTCAGGCCTGCCCGGCGGGGCGCGCCCCGCGCCCAAGGAGAACCGTGCATGAGCGACACCCTGCTTGCGATCCTGCATATGTGCCTTTTTCCCGGCGGGCTTTTCGCCCTGGCCGTGAGCTTCTTCTTCAAAGGTCTTGACCGCCGCGTGGAGGCCCGGCTCCAGCGCCGCGTGGGGCCGCCGCTGGTGCAGCCCTGGCTGGACCTGGCCAAACTGCTGACCAAGGAAACCCTGATCCCCAGAACAGCCTGCCGCCCGGCCTTTCTGCTGGCTCCGGTCTTCGGCTTCACGGGCATGGCGGTCTGCGCGGCCTTTATTCCCATCCCCGGCGTGTTCCAGGGCCTCTTCAACATGGGCGACCTGCTGGTGATCTTCTATCTGCTGCCCATCCCGGCCATGGCCCTGATGCTGGGCGGTTCAGCCTCCAGCTCGCCCTTCGGGGCTGTGGGCTTTTCCCGCGAGATGCTGCTCATGCTGGCCTATGAGACCCCGCTGCTGATGATCCTGCTGTCCGTGGCCATGCTCGTGGGCAAGGGCCTTGCGGGCGGCGCGTGGGGAGCCGAATTCTCCCTGCTCAAGATCGTCGCCTGGCAGCAGCAGACCGGCTCCTTGGGCTTTAATCCGGCCATGATCCCGGCCCTGCTGGCCTATCTGATCTTTCTGCCCGGCACCATGGGCGTGGCGCCCTTTGATATCCCGGAAGCGGAAACCGAAATCATCGAAGGCCCGCTGCTGGAGTACGGCGGCCCGCTGCTGGCGCTTTTTCAAATCACGTCCGCGCTGAAGACCTTTGTAGTTTTGGGCCTGGGGGTGGCGCTTTTCTTTCCCGGCACTATATCTGATCTGTGGCCGGTGAATCTGATCTGGTTCGTGCTCAAGTGTCTGGCCCTGATGCTGCTTTCCCTGACCCTGGTCAAGTCGGCCACCGGCCGCTTCCGCATAGATCAGGCCTTTCGTTTTTATGTGACGGTGCCCACGGCTCTGGCTCTGTGCAGTTTGATTCTGGTCTGGGTCATGTAACGATACCGGCCCGGCCTTTCCCGCGCCCGGCTCCCGCGAGGGCAAAGAAGCCGGGGCACGGAGCCGGCGCAGGTCATAAAAAGAAGATTTTTTCTGACAACGACAAAATTTTTCCAAACCGGCGGGCAAGGCTTACGACTTACGCCGGACAGACATACAGCGTCGTAGTAACATTGCCTCTGCCCTGAAGGAGACCGCTGTGGCTCTGGATATGATGCTCAAAAAACTTTCGGTGCGCTCGCCCTGGCTGTTCCGGATCAATGCCGGCTCCTGCAACGGCTGCGATGTGGAGCTGGCTACCACGGCCTGCATCCCGCGATACGACGTGGAACGTCTGGGCTGCAAATACTGCGGCAGCCCCCGGCACGCGGATATCGTGCTGATCACCGGCCCCCTGACCACCAGAGTGCGCGACCGCGTGTTGCGGGTCTGGCATGAAATTCCGGACCCCAAGGTCACGGTGGCTGTGGGCATCTGCCCCATTTCCGGCGGGGTCTTTCGCGAGGGCTATTCCATTGAAGGCCCCATTGCCCGCTACCTGCCGGTGGACGTGAATGTGCCCGGCTGTCCGCCGCGGCCCCAGGCCATTCTGGAAGGCGTGGTGCTGGCGCGCTCCATCTGGCTTAAAAAGCTGGGGCTGGAGGAATGAAGGCCACTTTGCGCCACTGGCTGAAGACTCTGCGATGGCCGCGCATCCGGCGTGAGAGCGCGCTTGCGGCGTTGCAGCGTCGTTCCCCGGCGGATCGGGATGTCTGCACGCGTTGCGGCATCTGTCGTCATCTCTGCGGCCTGCTGGCCGCAAAAAAGCCCCAAAGCGCCACAACGGGCCTGGAGGAGTGATATGGCGGGCTTTCTGAAAGTTTTGTTCCGCAACCTGCTGGAAGGCCCCAGCACCGACCCTTTCCCCCTGGGCGAGACCTTCACCCCGGATCGCCTGCGCGGCCGGGCCAGGGTCGATCCCGAGCTGTGCATGGGCTGCGGCATGTGCCGCGACGTGTGCGCGGCCGGGGCCATCAACATTACCCCCCTTGACGACGGCAGCGGCTACACTATTACTATCTGGCAGAATTCCTGCTGCCTTTGCGCCTCCTGCCGCCATTACTGCCCGACCGGAGCCATGAGCATCAGCACGGACTGGCATTCGGCCCATCCGGAAGCAGATAAATTCAAGCGGCTGGAACAGCATACCATCAAATATGAACCCTGCGCCCACTGCGGCACGCTGATGCGGCCCATACCCCGGCATCTGGCCGAGCGGCTGTATGCCCACAATCCGGAGCTGGACCCGGAGCTGATCCGCAGGATCTGCCCAAAATGCCGCCAGATTGAGGACGCCAAGCGCAATGCCTGCCGCCTGCCCGCCGCGGCCTCCGGCGCTGCCGCGGAGCGCGCCGTCACTTCGGCCGTGCCCACCAAAGACTGAGCCGGAGCGGAACTATGGAAAAAGAAGGACACCCTATGCAAGACCTCATCCACGGCGACGCCCGGATTATCGAGGGCATTTCCCGGCTCTGCAGCGAACCCGACGCCGTGCATCACAGTACGGACAGCTACGGCAACGCTTTTCACTGGTTCAGGCTGGACACCCCGCGCCTTTTGCCGCAGGGGGCCGCGCTGCTGCACGAGGCGGGGGCGCGCCTGACCATGATCACGGCCTACAACCGCCGCCAGTTGAGCGAGCCCATGCAGGAGGTCTGCTATCATTTCGAGCTCAAAGGCATCATTTACAACCTTACGGTGACGCTCAACGGCGAATGGCCCACAGTGCCGTCGATCACGCCGCTCTTCGCCAATGCGGACTGGCACGAGCGGGAAATGATGGAGCTCTACGGCATCAATGTCAGCGGCCACCCCAATCCGCGCCGCCTGTTCCTGGACGAAGAGCTTGACGAGGGCATTCTCAATGAGGCCGTGCCCCTCTCGATCATGATGAACGGCGCCTGCACCACTGACCTTTGGGAACGCATCCTCAAGGACAAGGAGAAGCGGTCATGAGCAGCGGCACCTTTACCATGCCTCTGGGGCCCGTGCATGTGGCCCTGGAGGAACCGGTCTACTTTCACCTCACGGTGGAAGGCGAAACCGTGCGCCGCGTGGAGCTGACCTCGGGCCATGTGCATCGGGGCATGGAGGCCATGGCCACCCAGCGCAGCCTGATCAAGAACACCACCCTTACCGAGCGGGTCTGCTCGCTCTGCTCCAACAGCCATTCCTTTACCTACTGCATGGCCGTGGAGAACGTGCTGGGCATCGACATCCCGGAGCGGGCGCGCTATCTGCGGGTGCTGGCCGAAGAAATCAAGCGGGTGGCCTCGCATTTGTTCAACACTGCCATTCAGGCGCATATCATCGGCTTCAAGTCCTTGTTCATGCATGTCATGGAAGTGCGCGAAATGATGCAGGACATCAAGGAAACCGTGTACGGCAACCGCATGAACCTGGCTTCCAACTGCATCGGCGGGGTCAAGTGCGACGTGGACAACGAGCTGTTGCAGTATATTGTGAAGATGATCGCCAAGGTTGAGCCCGCTGTGGAGGAGATCCGCGAGATTTACGAGACCAACAGCATGGTGCTCGGCCGCACCAAAGGCCTGGGGCTGCTGCCCCGCGAGGACGCCGTGCGCCTCGGCGTGGTAGGCCCGGTGGCCCGCGGCTCGGGCGTGCCGGTGGACGTGCGCAAGGATTCGCCCTACGCGGCGTACCCTGAACTTGAATTCAGGTCCTTCCTTGAGGAAGGCTGCTGCATACATTCCCGCACCAAGGTGCGTCTGAACGAGATATTTGAATCCTTCAAGCTGATCCGCCAATGCTGCGAGCGCGTGCCGCAGGGCGCGGTAGTCGCGCCCATGCGCCAGATCCGCACGGCCGAGGCCTGCGCCCGCACCGAGGCCCCGCGCGGCGAAGTCTTTTACTATATCCGCACCAACGGCACGGATATGCCGGCCCGCCTCAAATGGCGCGTGCCCTCGTATATGAACTGGGAGGCTTTGGGCGTGATGATGCGCGACTGCAAGGTGGCGGACGTGGCCCTGATCACCAACAGCATTGATCCCTGCGTCTCCTGCACCGAGCGCTGAGGAAAGCTGGCGGCCTGACGCAGGCAGCGGTAAAAAATCACGGCTTTCCCCAAGAAAGGAGCCGCATGCACGAAGCAAGTCTGGTTCAGGGCCTGCTGGATCTGGCCCTGAAAGCCGTGGAGGAGCACAACGCGGCCCATCCTGAAAACCGCGTGGCGCGGATTCAGGAAATTGAGTGCGAGCTCGGGCTGATTGCCTGTGTGGAACCCCGGACCCTGACCGGCTGCTTTGAGCTTTTTGCGGAAGGCACCCTGGCCGAAGGCGCCACGCTCAGCCTGCGCACAGCGCCTCTGGCCTGTCGCTGCACGGACTGCGGGCATACCTTTGCTTTGACCCGACGGCATTTTGTCTGCCCGGCCTGCGGCGGCGAAAACATCCATTTCAGCAAAGGGCACGGTCTCACACTCCTGGCCCTGCGCGTGGAATCCGAGGAATCATCATGAGCATGACTGAACATATCCAGGTCGTCCCGGACAAATGCCGCGCCTGCCGCCGTTGCGAGGTGGCCTGCATTGCCGCCCACCACGGCATGACGTTCAAGGAGGCCATGAAGCACCGCGACGTTCTGGTCTCGCGCGTGCAGGTGGTCAAGGCCGAGGGTTTCAAGACGACAGTGCGCTGCCATCAGTGCGATCCCGCGCCCTGTTGCAATATCTGCCCCACCGGCGCGCTGCAACAGGAGGAGGACGGCCGCATCACCATGCGCGTGCAGTTTTGCGTGGCCTGCAAAATGTGCATTGCCGTCTGCCCCTACGGCACCATTTCCCTGGACAGCATCGGCATGCCGGATCTGAGCGCGGACGACGCCGAGACCATGGCCCAGCGCACTCGCCGCGAAGTGGCGGTGCGTTGCGACATGTGCCGCGCCTGGCGTGAAGAGAACGGCAAAAAAATCACTGCCTGCATGGAGGCCTGCCCGGTGCGCGCCCTGTCCATGGTGGAGCCCGACGGCACGGTGGTGGAAGCTCCGCTGCCGGAAAAGAAAGCCGCGGCGGAAGCCAAAGAGCGCACGGAACACAAACCCGCAGCAAAAGCCGGAGCAGCCGGGGAAATTTCGCCCGCGGCTGAAACCGGGGAAAGAGCGACGCCCTAGAGCGTTTTGCTAGAGCATTTTCTCTTTGAAAATGCTCTGCTGACGCGAAAGCGGCAGCCGCCGCAACGCGGCGTACATTCAGGCGAAAACCGCGTTTTTCGCCTGAATGCCACCTTTGACTTTCATAAAAAGTCAAAGGTAATCTGCTCTAGAGCATTTTGCTTTTGCAATTGAATAAGTTCAAAAGCAAAATGTTCTGAAAGGCCCTACTCCGGCAGGCAGCGCTTGCCGGTCAACGACGCAATATCAATGCGGATAATCGCCACCCGCCGGATATTGGCATCCGGCGCGGGGCGGGGGCAGCGGGCGGCATAGCGCTCGGCCAGGCTGTCCAGAGCCAGGCGCTTTTCTTCCGCGTCTTC
Source organism: Desulfovibrio sp. ZJ200 (assembly GCF_011039095.1). Classification (NCBI taxonomy): domain Bacteria; kingdom Pseudomonadati; phylum Thermodesulfobacteriota; class Desulfovibrionia; order Desulfovibrionales; family Desulfovibrionaceae; genus Desulfovibrio; species Desulfovibrio sp. ZJ200. The sequence continues at coordinate 47,489 of NZ_JAAKEH010000004.1, forward strand.
CACCACACTGGCATGGCCCGTGCCGCAGACGGATTTATAGTAGGTGGTGGATTTTTCACGCTCGATGCGCACATCCGCGACCAGACTGAAGGCCGCCCGGCCATCCTTGCGGATCAGATCCAGCTTCGTGCCTTCCAGGGCGCTGTGCAGATAAATGCGCTCGCCCAGCCGGACGAAATTGAGCGGGATCAGATACGGGCAGCCATTGTTGTTCAAGGCCAGGAACAGTTCCTGGGCCTTGCCGAATACCTCGTCGAAAAATGCCTGTTCCGCGCATTCCCGCTTGCGTAAACGCATAGTTGCCTCCTTAGGGCATATTGCTTTTAGAGCATTTTCTCTTTGAAAATGCTCTGCTGACGCGAAAGCGGCAGCCGCCGCAACGCGGCGTACATTCAGGCGAAAACCGCGTTTGTCGCCTGAATGCCACCTTTGACTTTCATAAAAAGTCAAAGGTAATCTGCTCTAGCTAATTTCATTAGCAAAACGCTCTGGACATGATTTCCCGGAGCAGAATTGTTGGCATGTTTTTCCCGCGCGGGGCCGGGGTCGGCCCTGGGCCGCGCCCGGTCCCGCAGAACGGTCAACCCAAAATGGCTTTTAAATCCTCATCCGGCGTGCTTATGGGCTTGATGCCCCACTTTTCGACCAGCACCTTCAGAATGTTCGGCGACACAAAGGCGGGCAGGCTGGGCCCCAGGCGGATATCCCTGATGCCCAGGGCCAGCAGGGTCAGCAGAATGCTCACGGCCTTCTGCTCATACCAGGAAAGCACGAGGGACAGCGGCAACTCATTGACGTCGCAGTGCAAGGCCTGGGCCAGGGCAAGCGCCGTCTGCACCGCCGCATAGGCGTCGTTGCACTGGCCCATGTCCAGCAGACGCGGCAGATCGCCGAGTTTGCCCAGATCTTTGTCAAAAAAGCGAAACTTGCCGCAGGCCAGCGTCAGCACCAGGGTATCCGGCGGGGTTTTTTCCACAAATTCCGTATAGTAATTGCGGCCCGGCCTGGCTCCGTCACAGCCGCCCACCAAAAAGATATGGCGCAGCTTGCCCTGAGCCACGGCTTCCAAAACGGCGGGCGCGGCATTGAGCATGGTCTGGCGACCGAAACCGGTCAGAATTTCCTTGCCGGGCGCATCCTCGGCAAAGCCGGGCAAGGCCAGGGCTTTTTCAATGACCGGCCCGAAATCACGATCCTTGCAATGCACGCAGCCCGGCCAGCCCACATTGCCGCAGGTGAAAATCTTGTCACCGCAGGCGCGGGGGTTCTGGATGCAGTTGGTGGTGAAGAGCACGGCGCCCGGGAAATCGGGCAGCTCTTTTTGCTGGTTCTGCCAGGCCGTGCCGTAATGCCCGGCCAGATGCGCAAAGGCGTGCAGGCGCGGGTAGCCGTGGGCAGGCAACATTTCACCGTGGGTATACACATTGATGCCCGTGCCTTGCGTCTGTTCCAGCAGGGCGTACAAATCCCCCAGATCATGGCCGGAAACCAGAATAGCCTTGCCCTTGCGCTGCCCAAGGGAAACCGGGGTGGGGACGGGATGGCCGAAAGCCCCGGTATTGCCCGCTTCCAGAAGTTCCATGGCCCGCAGGTTTGCCTTGCCGCATTCCAGCACAAGATCCAGCCAGCCGCTCAGATCCCGCACACTGTCGTCCCATTGGGTTCCGGCAATCAGGCCCTTGTAGACAAAGGCAAAGAGCTCTGCGTCGCGCTGGCCCAGCCGCGCCGCGTGATCCGCATACGCGGCAACGCCTTTGAGGCCGTAAAGCAGCAGTTGCAGGGCTGAAGCAACGTCCGCGTCCGGACTCAGATGATCCGTGCCCACCGCGCGCTCCGACAGGCGGGGCAGATATTCGTCCAGGGAGAGGGCCAGATCTTCGGGCTGCTCCCCGATCCTGGCGGCCAGGGATTGAGCGCGCTCCAGGGCCTCGGCCTGCACGAGACGCAGGGCCTGGGGATCGAAATTCACATTGGTCAGGGTGCTGAACAAAGCCCATACCGTGAAATCGTCTGTTTCCACATCCACAATGCCCCTGGCGCGGGCTTGCAGAGCCACGGCGGCCAGACGGCGCAAAAGCCAGACCAGTTGGTCCTGACGGGCAGCCACATCGGCGTTTTTGCCGCACACCCCGGCCACGGTACAGCCGGTTCCCTTGGCGGTCTGCTCACATTGATTGCAAAACATGGGAATCTCCTTTCCCGCCGTTACGGCGGGGACGTATGTCGCACGAAAGCTCTAACGGCTTTGAAATACTGTGCTTGCAGTCACAGTTTGCTGTAAAAAACAAAAAAAGCGGCTGGACCGGGCTTGAAACGGCCCGCCCTTTCCCCGCTTTGCATGGCTTAGAGCATTTTCACTTTGAAAATGCTCTGCTGACGCGAAAGCGGCAGCCGCCGCAACGCGGCGTACATTCAGGCGAAAACCGCGTTTTTCGCCTGAATGCCACCTTTGACTTTTAGAAAAAGTCAAAGGTAATATGCTCTAGTATAGTACCGGCGCCCGACGCTTGTAAAGCGGCGCAGGCGCGCCATTGCCGGCGGGCGCATCCGACCGGCTTGCCTTTGAAATTCGACCGGGTTCAAAGGCCACATGCTCTGAAAAAGATATGCGGAAACACGGGGATGTGGGGAGGGAGAGGGACAAAAGATGCCGCGGCAAAGGCGGTTTGCCGCCGCGCTTTTGACTGCGGCCCTGCACGAAAAGGCACGAAAAACGGGTTGGAGCGTGAGCGCGCCGGAGCGTTTAGCCAATTTCATTGGCAAAACGCTCTCACCGGGCCTTTTCATGCGGGCCGCAACACTGTAGCATGTGCGCCGCGGCTGAGCGGCGGCCTGCGGAATGCCGTTGCCGGCACAGCGTTTTCACGCTGCGAGCCGAGCTGCTCCGGCTCTGCCGGGCTGACCGTGCGAAGCCGGACTTGCCTGTCACGTGTGACCTGCCGACGCAGCCGCGCCGGACGTTGCGCAGAGAACAGGAAAGCGTCGCCATAAGCACGCAGGAGGTCTGCCGTGAAGGAACTTTTCGCCGCGCGGCGTGAGAAATTGCGCCGGGCCATGCGCGCCAGAGGTCTGGATGCCCTCTTGATCAGCCGGGCCGCCAACCGCTTTTATCTTTCGGGCTTTGAACTGCATGATCCGCAATGCAACGAAAGCGCCGGAAGGCTGGTCATCACGGCCGGCGGCCGGGACTGGCTGGCCACGGACGCCCGCTACCTGGACGCCGCGGCCCGCCTCTGGGACAAGGAGCGCATTTTCATTTATAACGGCAGCGGCGCCAGGGATCTGCACGGCCTTTTGCGGCGCTGCGGCAGCCGCGTGGGCCTGGAGGCCGACGGCGTCAGCCTTGCCTTTGCCCGCGAACTGGCAGCCGCCGGGCCGGGCCTTTTCTGGGAGGCGGCCGACGGCCTGACCGAAAAGCTGCGCCTGATCAAAGACCCTTTGGAAGTGGCTGCCCTGGAAAAATCCTTCGCGCTCAATCACAAGCTCCTGGAATGGGTGCAGGGCGAACTGACGCCGGGCCGCAGCGAAGCGGAGCTGAGTTGGGAGGTGGAACGTTTTTTCCGGGAAAACGGGGCTGCGGAACTGGCTTTTGCCAATATCGTGGCCGTGGGCAAAAACGCGGCCCTGCCCCATGCCGTGCCGGGCCAGGATCGGATTGCGGAGAACTGCCCGGTGCTCATTGACGTGGGCTGCCGGGTTGCCGGCTACTGTTCGGATCAGACCCGCACCTTCTGGGTGGGGGACAGGCCTGCGCCCCACTTCGAGCGCGCGCTCGCCCTGGTGCGCGAGGCCCAGGAAGCGGCGCTTGCTGCCATGCGGCCCGGCCTGCCGTTGCGCCAGGCCTATGCCCTGGCCCGCGCGGTCTTTGAACGGGCCGGGGAGGAAAAAGCCTTTACCCACGGGCTCGGCCACGGGGTGGGCCTGGAGACGCACGAGGCCCCCAGCCTTTCCCCGCGCGCCGAAGGCGTGCTTGAGCCGGGCATGACGGTCACGGTGGAGCCCGGGCTCTACTATCCGCAGTGGGGCGGCGTGCGCTGGGAATATACCGTGCTGGTGGAAGAGGACGGCGTAAGGATATTGTGATGCGGGAATCAGGGGCGATGTCAGGGACGATTTTTCTGGTGGGACCCCGCGCCGCGGGAAAAACCACGGTAGGTCGGGCGCTGGCCGCAACGCTCGGCTGTCCTTTCGCGGATACGGATCTGCATCTGCGCGAGAGCCTGGGCCTTTCCGTGGCCGAAGTGGTGGCGGCCGAGGGTTGGAAGGGCTTCCGGGCCCGCGAAAGCGTCGCCCTGCGAGAATTGGCCGCGCGCTATGCAGCCTTGGCCCCGCAAACCTCGCCGGCCTCGCGCGGCGCAGTGATCGCCACGGGCGGCGGCATGGTCCTGGCTGCGGAAAACCGGCGCTTCATGCGCGAGCAGGGCACGGTCTTCTATCTGGCGGCTCCGGCCCGGGCCCTGGCCGCGCGCCTGAGCGCAGATCCCCAGGCGGCGCAGCGGCCCTCGCTCACAGGCCTTGCGCCCACCGAGGAGGCGGCGCGGATTCTGGCCGAACGCCAGCCCCTGTACGAAGACGCGGCCCACTATACCCTTGACGCCACGGCCCGGCCCGAAGAAATCTGCGCCCAGGCCCTGCGCCTGCTGCGCCTTGCGCGCCGCCATGCGCTGTATCAGGGCCACTGGCGCTGACCCGCTGCCGTCTTTTGAGATCCTGGTCATCAATGACGGCTCCACGGACCAAAGCCCTGCTCTTCTGGAAAAATTCGCCTGCCGGGAGCCGCGCCTGCGCGTGCTGCACCGCCCCCAGGCGGGCACTGCGGCGTCCTCAATACCCTCACGGCCCACGGCGCGGCCGAAGAAGCGGCGCACTGGCTGGCAAAGGCCGGACACCCTCCACTTTCCAAAATTGATATAACCATTTGATTTAATAAAATTTTACAGAACTTTTCCTCCTTCCCGGGCATGATTGAGACAAAAAAATTTGTAAAGTTTGCGAAATTTGTCACCAATACCCTTTGACATAACCGCGCCGCGGCGCTATGATGCAAGGGCTTAATGTATTTACTCCTTCACTCCGCCATTCACGGGAGGATGCGGCATGCTGGATCTCAACATCACCCTGGTCTTTCAGTTGGTGAATTTCTTCATTGCTCTCTTTGTGCTCAACATCCTCCTGATCCGTCCCATCCGCACGATCATCAAAAAGCGCAACGGCATCATGGACGACATGGCCGGCGAGGCCGATTCCTTTGAGGCCCGGGCCGCCGAGCGTCTTGCCAATTACGAGGCCGAGCTGGCCCGCGCCCGCCAGGACGCCGGGCTGGCCCGCGAAGAAGGCCGCGCGCTCGGCACGACCGAGCAGCAGAATATCGTGGGCGAGGCTCAGAAAAACGCCCGCGAGATTCTGGCCGAAACACGCGACGCCTTGCATGGCCAGGCCGAAGCCTCGTTACGCGAATTGCGCAACCAGGTGAGCAGTTTCTCTGCCCGCCTGGCCGATCGCCTGATCAAAAACTGACCCGTTTTCCCGCGGCGCTGCGCCGCTGCCCCGCGTTGAGGGGCATGGGGCTGTTGCGCCGTTGCACGGCACTGTCGCACTTTGGATTCTTTCTCAGAGAGGGGGTGGGCTTTGAGCAGTTGGAAACATTTTGGGCTTATCCTGCCGCTGGCTCTGGTCATTGCCGCCGTTGCCGCGCAGGCCGTTGCCGCGGAAGCGGGGCACGAGGCGCCGCGCTGGGGCGACTTCGGCTGGAGAGTGCTCAACTTCGTGATTTTCGCCGGCATCCTCTGGCACTTCATCGGCGGGCTGGCCAAACGCTTTTTCAAGGGGCGCCGCCAGTTAATCCGGCAGAGCCTGGACGATCTGGAAGAACGCCGCGCCAGGGCCAAAGAACATCTGGCCGCAGTGGAAGCGCGCATTGCCCGCCTTGATGAGGAGCGCCAGGCCATTCTGGAAGAAAGCCGGATTCAGGCCGAAACTCTCAAGCAGAGCATCGTGGCTGAAGCCCGGCGGCAGGCCGGGCAGATTGTGGAACAGGCCAGGCTCGCCGCTGAAAACGAAGGCCGCTCCGTGCTGGCTGAAGTGCGCGCCGTCATTGCCGATGAAATCGTGGACGCGACCGAGAAAGCGCTGCGCGAAAAGCTGAAGCCCGCGGATCACGAAAAACTTATCGCCAAATCCCTCAACAAGGTGGTGCTCCATTGACTGACACTGTGGTTGCACGCAGGTATGCCAACGCCATATTCGCGTTGAGCCGAAAGGACGGGGACGACGCCCTCACCCGGCACGGGGATTGCCTCGCTGCCCTGGGCGGAATGCTTGCCGCCGCGCCTGGGCTGGACATGACCCTGAAAAGCCCGGTGATCAGCGTGGAGGAAAAAAAGGCGGTGCTCGGCAAGCTGCTGGACAGACTGGATGCCGACCGGATGGTGCGCAATTTCTGTTTTTTGCTGGCCGACAAAGAGCGGCTGGGCTTTTTGCGCGACATCACCGCCTGGTACGGCAAGCTGCTGGATGAAGCCAGGGGCGTAATCCGCGGGCAGTTGATCACGGCCGTGGCGCTCACCCCCAAAAAACAGGCCGCGCTCAAAGCCGCGCTGGAAGAAAAAAGCGGCGCGGGCATTGAGCTGACCTTTGCGGTGGATGGCTCCATATTGGGGGGAATGGTGCTCAAAATGGGAGATCGGGTGCTGGACGCAAGTCTGCGCGCGCAATTGGGGATTCTTCGGGAGACATTCAAGAGGGGTGTATAGCACATGCAGATCAAAGCCGAAGAGATAAGCAAGATCATTGAGGATCAAATCCAGAATTACGAACAGCGCGTGGAGATGAGCGAAACCGGCACCGTGCTCTATGTCGGCGACGGCATCGCCCGCGTCTACGGCGTGCAGAACGCCATGTCCATGGAATTGCTGGAATTTCCCGGCGGCGTCATGGGCATGGTGCTCAACCTCGAAGAGGACAACGTGGGCGTGGCGCTGCTCGGTTCGGACGTGGGCATCAAGGAGGGCGATCCGGTCAAGCGCACCGGCAAGATCTTCTCCGTGCCCGTGGGCGACAAGGTCATGGGCCGCGTGCTCAACCCTCTGGGCGAGCCCATCGACGGCCTCGGCCCCATTGAATCCACGGAAATGCGCCCCGTGGAAATCAAGGCTCCGGGCATCATCGCGCGCAAGAGCGTGCATGAGCCTATGCCCACGGGCCTGAAGGCCATCGACGCCATGACGCCCATCGGCCGCGGCCAGCGCGAGCTGATCATCGGCGACCGGCAGACCGGCAAAACCGCGGTCTGCCTTGATGCCATTCTCGCTCAGAAAGAGACGGACATCCACTGCTTCTATGTGGCCATCGGCCAGAAAAAAGCCTCTGTGGCCCTGGTGGCCGACGTGCTGCGCAAATACGGGGCCCTGGAATACACCACGATTATTTCGGCCACGGCTTCCGACCCCGCGCCTTTGCAGTACATCGCGGCGTACACCGGTTGCACCATGGCCGAGTACTACCGCAACAGCGGCAAGCACGCCCTGATCATCTACGACGACCTTTCCAAGCAGGCCGTGGCCTACCGCCAGATGTCCCTGCTGCTCCGCCGCCCGCCCGGGCGCGAAGCTTTCCCCGGCGACGTCTTTTATCTGCACTCGCGCCTGCTGGAACGCGCGGCCAAAGTCAACGACAGCCTTGGCGCGGGTTCACTGACGGCTCTGCCGATCATTGAGACGCAGGCCGGCGACGTCTCCGCGTACATCCCCACCAACGTGATTTCGATCACCGACGGTCAGGTCTATCTGGAACCGAACCTGTTCAATGCGGGCGTGCGCCCGGCCATTAACGTGGGTCTTTCCGTGTCCCGCGTGGGCGGCGCGGCCCAGATCAAGGCCATGAAGCAGGTGGCGGGCACCATGCGCCTGGATCTTGCCCAGTACCGCGAACTGGCGGCTTTCGCCCAGTTCGGCTCGGATCTGGACAAGGCCACCAGGGCCAAGCTGGATCGCGGCGCGCGCCTGGTGGAGCTGCTCAAGCAGCCCCAGTATCAGCCCATGCCCGCCCAAGAGCAGGTGGCCTCCATCTTCGCGGCCACGCGCGGCCATATGGACGACGTGCCCGTGGAGCAGATCCGCCGCTTTGAAAGCGAAATGCTGACCTTTATGCGTGACACCAGGAAGGACGTGCTGGACGCCATCAAAGAAAAGAAAGTCATTGACGAGGCTGTGGAAAGCGCGCTCACCGAAGCCATCGCCGCCTTCAAGCAGGGCTGGCAGGCCTAAGGCCGCAAATTCCGGGAGACAAGCATGCCTTCACTCAAAGACGTAAAAATGAAGATCGTGGGGGTCGGCAAGACCAAGCAGATCACCAAGGCCATGAACATGGTGGCCTCGGCCAAGCTGCGCGGCGCGCAGGCCCGCATAGAGCGCTTCAGACCATACGCGGCCAAATACCGGCAGGTGCTCGCCGAGCTGTCGCGCAAGGTGGAGGGCAACGCCCATCCTTTGCTGGCCGAACATGAGGAAAAGAAAAACTGCGCCATCGTCATGGTCACTTCGGATCGCGGCTTGTGCGGCAGCTTCAACGGCAGCATCATCAGCGCCGCCCTGAAGCTCGCGCAGGAAAAGACACAGGCGGGCATGAAGGTCAGCTTTGCCTGTGTGGGCCGCAAGGGGCGTGACGCCGTGAGCAAGAGCGAGTATGCAATGCTCACCTCCTATGGCGACCGCATGGGCAGCATTGACTTCGCTCTGGCCAGTTCCGTGGGCCAGGAGGTCATCCACGGCTATGAAAGCCTGGCCTTTGACGAGGTCTGGCTGGTCTACGGCGAATTCGTGTCCATGGGCCAGCAGCCGCCGCGCGCGCTCTGCCTGCTGCCGCTGAAAACGCCCGAGGCCGAAGAGATTGCTGAAGAAGCCGGCGCAGCGCGTTGCGAATATGTCTATGAGCCGCAGGAAGACAGACTTCTGGCCGAGCTCCTGCCCCGCTACGTCAAGGTGCAGGTCTACCGCGGCCTTCTGGACACCTCGGCCAGCGAGCATGCGGCGCGCATGGCCGCCATGGACAACGCCACGCGCAATTGCAACGAGATGATCAGCATGCTGACCCTGCTCTACAACAAGACGCGGCAGGCCTCCATCACCAGCGAACTCATCGACATCGTCGGCGGCGCGGAAGCGCTGAACGGTTAAGGAGCCAAACATGAGCAAAAACATCGGTAAAGTCGTTCAGGTTATCGGCGCCGTGGTGGACGTTGAGTTCAGCGACGGCAACCTGCCGAATATCTTCACCGCCCTGGAGATAAAAAACCCGAACAACAGCGACGCTCCGGATCTGATCTGTGAAGTGGCGCAGCATCTGGGCGACAACGTGGTCCGCACCATTGCCATGGACGCCACCGAAGGCCTGGTGCGCGGCATGGAGGTCGTGGACACGGGCCAGCCCATTATGGTCCCCGTGGGCAAGGCCGCCGTGGGCCGCATCCTGAACGTCATCGGCCGCCCGGTGGATGAATTGGGGCCGGTCAATGCCGAAAAATACTATCCCATCCACCGCCCCGCGCCACAGTTCACGGATCAGAACACCAAGGTCGAGCTTCTGGAAACCGGCATCAAGGTGGTGGATCTGCTCGTGCCCTTCCCCAAGGGCGGCAAGATGGGCCTCTTCGGCGGCGCGGGCGTGGGCAAGACCGTCATCCTCATGGAAATGATCAACAATATCGCCAAGCAGCACGGCGGCTCCTCGGTCTTTGCGGGCGTGGGCGAGCGCACTCGCGAAGGCAATGATTTGTACAACGAGCTGAAGGAAGCCGGGGTGCTGGAGCGCGCCACGCTTGTCTACGGCCAGATGAACGAGCCCCCGGGAGCCCGCGCGCGCGTGGCCCTCACCGCCCTGGCCTGCGCCGAGTACTTCCGCGACGAGGAACATCAGGACGTGCTGCTGTTCATCGACAATATCTTCCGCTTCACCCAGGCCGGTTCGGAAGTGTCGGCCCTGCTCGGCCGCATGCCTTCGGCCGTGGGCTATCAGCCCACCCTGGGCACGGATCTTGGCGCATTGCAGGAGCGCATCACCTCCACCAATGCGGGCTCGATCACCTCGGTGCAGGCGGTGTATGTGCCTGCCGACGACCTGACCGACCCGGCCCCGGCCACGACCTTCTCGCATCTGGACGGCACCCTGGTGCTTTCCCGCCAGATCGCGGAGTTGGGCATCTACCCGGCTGTGGACCCCCTGGACTCCACGTCGCGCATCCTTGACCCCAACGTGGTGGGCGAAGAGCATTACAGCGTGGCGCGGCGGGTGCAGATGGTATTGCAGAAGTACAAAGAATTGCAGGACATCATTGCCATCCTGGGCATGGACGAGCTTTCGGACGAAGACAAGCTCACTGTGGCCCGCGCCCGGCGCATCCAGCGCTTCCTCTCCCAGCCGTTCCATGTGGCCGAAACCTTTACGGGCACGCCCGGCCAGTATGTGAAGCTGGAAGATACCATCAAGGGCTTCAAGGGCATTCTGGATGGCGAATATGATCAACTGGCCGAGAGTGACTTTTACATGCTCGGCAGCATTGAGCAGGCCGTGGCCAAGTACGAGCAGCGCAAGCTGCAGGAAGCAAACTGACATTCAATCTTTTTTGCCGTCGGCGGCTTCACGCGGCCCGGCCCGGTCATGAGAGGGCCAACTCGCCGGGCCGCGCCGCTGGCCCTGCCGACCACAAAAAAATGTTCACTGTGTGAGCCGTACCGGAATCGTAGCTCTCGGGACATCAGGAGCGTAAGGAGTTGATATGGGCACGCTGCAACTGGAAGTGGTGACGCCGGACAAAACCGTGGTCAGCGCCGAGGTGGAAATGGTTGTCTGCCCCGGCGTGGAAGGCGAATTCGGCGTGCTGCCGCAGCACGTCTCCATGCTCTCGGCCCTGAAAACCGGCGATCTGCGTTACCGGGCCAACGGCAAGGATGAAAACGTCTTCATTTCCGGCGGCTTTGCCGATGTGAACAACGATGTGCTGACTGTGCTTGCCGAATCCGCGGAACTGGCCAGGGACATTGATGCCGCACGGGCCCAGGCCGCCAAGGAGCGGGCCGAGAAACGGCTTGCCGCGCATGACGACAGTATTGATCAGGCCCGGGCCGAGGCCGCGCTGCAGAGAGCGATTGTGCGTCTGCAGATTGCCCAGTTAGGCTGACCGCGCCGGAGAACAAACCCACGGAGAGCCGGAAGCCCCGCTTCCGGCTCTTTTTTCGCGCTTTCCTGCCCTGCGTGACGCCGGCATCCCGCACGGCATGGCGCGCTGTGAAACGCACCAGGCGCCCCATGTCGTCGCAAAGCAATCCGGCACTGTGGCTTTATGCCGTCCCGGCGGGAGCCGGCGCCAATGCGCGCAGCAAACACAGACAGTGCCGGGTGTGCAAACCTTTCGGCGATGGCACGTCCGTGTGTTGCCTCTTTTTCCGCATTACCTTTGATCGCCTCACGCGGAGCTTGCTCACACTGCCTTTATCCGTGCAGCTCCCGAACCCGGTTCCGGCGAAAGACGGCATACCCATGGAAAGACAGCCTCTCAGGCCGCTCTCAGCCTACATTTTTCAGAATGCGGCGCGCCAGCTCGGCCAGCAGTTCATCCGTACTGTACGCCCCAACGGGCCGGCTTTCCGTCATCATGAACCCGGCCGGATTGGCCGCGCCTGCCGCGCCCGGCTCCAGCAGCATCCCGCCTTTGCCCAGGCGGATCCAGTCCGGGTTGATTCCTTTCTTGTCAAGCAGGATCAGCAGCCAGTCGGACGGAATCAGTTTGCGGCGTCTGGCATCGGCCACTTCCGGCGGGGTGCCGTACGGCAGGGGAATCTCGGTCATTTCGCTCTCCGGCGTTGCTGGTGGGCAATCGCGCAACAAGCAATTGCCGGGAGCTAGCAACCGCCCCAGGACGGCAGGTTTATTCCCTCTTGCGAGGTGTTGTATTCACCGCACTCCCGACAGCATACGCAGAGAGGCGGTCGCGCTTGCCAGAGCAAGTACGACCCCGCGCGTGTCGGCGGCGGTTCCGCCCAGGGAAAGGTGTTGCTAGCACCTGAGGGCACTATGCCTGAAGAGAGAGTGAGGATCAAGAACAGACGGCGCATGGTGCGGGGCTGAGGCAGCGCATGCTGCCGCCCCGGCCGGGCAGGGCTCCTGCCGTGGACGTTGGCGCTGTTTTCGCCTACCATGTCTTTTTTTCACACTATGCAGCCTTTTCAGGACAAGCCATGCCCACACAGGATCATATCCGCAACTTCTGCATCATTGCCCATATTGATCACGGCAAGTCAACCCTGGCCGACCGCATTCTGGAACTGACCCGGGTGGTCAGCGCGCGCGAGGCCCGCCAGCAGTATCTGGACAAAATGGATCTGGAGCGGGAACGCGGCATCACCATCAAGGCGCAGACCGTGCGCATTCCGTACACCGCGGCTGACGGCAGAACCTATCAGCTCAACCTGATCGACACGCCCGGCCATGTGGACTTCAACTATGAAGTCTCACGCTCCCTGGCGGCCTGTGAAGGCGCGCTGCTGGTGGTTGACGCGACCCAGGGCGTGGAGGCGCAGACCCTGGCCAACGTCTATCTGGCCCTGGATCACGATCACGAAATCGTGCCGGTGCTGAACAAGATCGATCTGCCCAGCGCGGACGTGGAACGGGTCAAGGCGGAGATTGAGGAAAGCATCGGCCTGGACTGTTCCGAGGCCCTGGCCGTGTCGGCCAAGACCGGCATGGGCGTGGACGCGGTGCTGGAAGCCATTGTGCAGCGGCTGCCCGCGCCCGGGGGCGACCCGGCCGCGCCGCTCAAGGCCCTGATTTTCGACTCCTGGTATGACAGCTATCAGGGCGTGGTCGTGCTTTTCCGGGTCATGGACGGTACGGTGCGCCTCAATGCGCGTATCCGGCTGATGAGCACCGGCAAGGAGTATGAAGTGCTGCGCCTGGGCGTGTTTTCGCCCGAGGCCACGGATGTGCGTCAACTCGCCGCCGGTGAAGTGGGCTTCTTGTGCGGCTCCATCAAGGAACTGGGCGACGCGCGCGTGGGCGACACCATCACCCTGGCCGACAAGCCGGCCACGGAAGCGGTTCCCGGTTTCAAGGAAGTGAAGCCCATGGTTTTCTGCGGGCTGTATCCAACCGAGTCTGACGAGTACGAAAATCTCAAGACCGCGCTGGAAAAACTCCAACTCAATGACGCGGCCTTCAGCTTTGAGCCGGAAACTTCCCAGGCGCTTGGCTTTGGTTTTCGTTGCGGTTTTTTGGGCCTGCTGCACATGGAAATCATCCAGGAGCGCCTGGAACGCGAGTTCGAGGTCGGCCTGATCGCCACAGCGCCCTCGGTGGTCTACAAGGTGGATACCGCGGAAGGCAAAAGCCTTGAAATCGACAATCCCAGTCATCTGCCGGACCCGACCAGGATCAGCGCCCTGTACGAGCCTTACGTCAGCATGGATATCCATGTGCCCAACGAGTATGTCGGCAATGTCATGAAGCTCTGCGAGGAAAAACGCGGCACGCAGAAAAATCTGCACTATCTGGCCGCCAACCGGGTAGTGGTGACCTATGAAATGCCCTTTGCCGAGATCGTCTACGACTTTTTCGACCGCCTCAAATCCGCCACGCGCGGCTATGCCTCCATGGACTACCAGCCCATTGATTACCGCGCCTCTGATCTTGTGCGCCTGGACATCATGCTCAACGGGGAGCCCGTGGACGCCCTGGCCGTCATCGTGCACCGCGACAAGGCCTATGCCTGCGGCCGCTCCCTGGCCCTCAAACTCAAGCGCACCATTCCCCGCCAACTCTTTCAGGTGGCCATCCAGGCGGCCATCGGCCAGAAAATCATTGCCCGTGAGACAGTTTCCGCCTTTCGCAAGGATGTGACTGCCAAGTGCTATGGGGGCGACATTACCCGCAAGCGCAAGCTGCTGGAAAAACAGAAGGAAGGCAAAAAACGCATGAAGCGCATGGGCAATGTGGAACTGCCGCAGGAAGCCTTTCTGGCCGCGCTCAAGGCCGGGGACGAATAAAGACTTTCAACTTTGAAATGCTCCAGAGACAGGCCCTAGAGCATTTTCTCTTTGAAAATGCTCTAACGGCGCAGCCCCGCGGGCAGGGCAAAGTAGACGCGCGCGGCCACGTCAAACAGGCAGCCCGGCAGAAAGCTGGCCCACCAGAACAGGCGGTACTTGCGCGAGAAATTCCGCCACGGGCCGATGGCTGCGCGGGCTTCCGCATTGCGCCCTTCGCGCCAGAGGGCCACTGCCTTTTGAAAGGCGGCCCGCCGGCTGAGCAGGGCCACAAGATCCGCATGTTCCTGCGCATAGCCGGGGTACAGACGGCAATGCTTGTCCAGAATACGCAGGGTTTCATCCGCGAACCGGCCGAATTTGCGAAATGTGGTATTGGCTCCATGCACGCGCCAGAGCGTGAGCGGCTGATCCACAAAGTCCAGTTCCCAATCATGGGCAATGCGGTAAAAAACGTCGGCCTCTTCGCAGACAGTGAGGCTTTCGTCAAACCAGCCGCCGTTGCGCCCCTCTCCGGGCGGGCAGCCGTCAGCGGCCAGGCCGGCCAGGGCCTCGCGCCGGATCACGGCTGAAGACATGGAGATCCACTGCCGCTCCATAAGCTGGCCGAACACTCTGCCCCGGGCCGGGGCGGCTTCCGCGAAAAGGCGCTTGAGCACGCGCCTGCCGTCGAATATTTCCGTGTCCGTGCAGACCAGGCCCACACGGGGATTGGCCTCAAACAAGGCCGTCTGCTTTTCCAGCTTTTGCGGACGCCAGAGATCGTCGCAATCCAGAAAGGCCAGATAGCGGCCCCGCGCCTGAGCCAGGGCCAGATTGCGCGCCGCGCCCAGCGGCACGGTGACCGCGCCCCGGAAATAGCGAAGCCGCGCGCCGTAGCTTTGGGCAATGGCCGCGCTCTGGTCCGTGGAACCGTTGTCCCAGAAAATGACTTCAAAATCCTCAAGGGTCTGCGCCATGAGGCTGTCCAGAGCCGCGCGCAGATCCCTGGCGCTGTTCAGGCAATTCATAATCACGGATACGGCGGGATGCGTCATGGCCTGGCCCCTTTGTCTTGCGGCGGCGCTCCAGATCCGGCACTGGCCGACGGCCCGCAATCGCCGCCCGGGCGCGCCTCCTTTTTGCCCGCATCCCGGACCTGACGGAAGACCCAGTACTTGCAGAGCAGATAGACAATCACCGGCACCAGAACCACGGCCACGGGCATGGCCAGCTCATAGGAAAGCCCCAGGCCGGTGAGCAGCCAGATAATCGCGGAATTGAGCCCCAGACCCAGGGCCTGGGTGGCCGCGAAACGCGGCAACATGCTTTTGTGCCCGTTTTTGGCCTGGAAGGTCCAGGCGCTCTGCCCCCAATAGGAGACGAAAAAACTGATCACATAGGCCAGGGCATTGCCCGCCAGCACCGGCAGCCCCCAGACGTTCACAAACAACAGGCCCAGCAGGGCATAGCTGAGGGTCGCCGCTCCGCCCACCAGGCCGAAACGTATCCAGCGGCGGGCCAGCAGATTTTGCACAAAAGCCAGCAGATCGCCCCAGCCCGCACCTCGGAGGCCGTTGCCGCTCATAATGTCTTTTCCACAATATAGCGCGGCCTGCGGCGCACTTCGGTGAAGATCCTGGCAATATACTCGCCCATCAGAGCCAGACAGAACAACTGCACCGCGCCCAGCAGCAGAACCACGATGATCAGCGAGGTCCAGCCTGGAATGGTTTCGCCCTGAAGATGCTCGTACAGAGAAACCAGACTGTAGATCAGGGCCGTGATCATGCAGGCCAGGCTCATGAAGCCCGCCAGACGCAGGGGCGCGGCGCTGCAGGATGTGATGCCCCGCCAGGCGAAGGAAAGCATTTTCAGCAGCGGGTACTTGCTTTCGCCTGCCTGACGCGAAAGGCGCGAATAATAGACTTTTTCGGTTTTGAAGCCCAGGGTGGGAAACAGGCCGCGCAAAAAAAGCGTCTGCTCCTCAAAACCCTGCAAGGCCTCCAGCACGGGCCGTGACGCCAGGCGATAGTCCGCGTGGTCCGGAATAAGCCGCACGTTCAGCCAGCCCATGAGGCGGTAAAAAAAATGCGCCGTGCCGCGTTTAAAGGCCGTATCCGCGCTGCGATCCTTGCGCACGCCGTAGACAATGTCCGCGCCTTCCGCGTAGCGCGCCAGCATTTCGGGGATGACGTTGATGTCGTCCTGCAAATCGGCATCCAGACTGATGATGCAGTCCGCGCCCCACTGGCGGGCCGTGTCCATGCCCGCCCAGACAGCGTTCTGATGCCCGGCGTTGGCCGCAAAGCTGATGCCCCGGCAGTACGGATCGCAGGCATGGCGGGCCGCAAGCAACTGCCAGGTGGCATCGCGGCTGCCGTCGTCCACATACAGGGCGTAACTTTCGGGCCGGATCAGGCCTTCAGCCTTGCAGCGCGACAACAGCCCGGCCAGCGCATCCAGGGTGCGGGGCAGAGTTTCCTCTTCATTGTAGCAGGGGACGACCAGAACCAGCAGAGGGGCGGGGCGGGAAGGCATTTCAGGCTCCTTCATGACAAAGCGGCAGGCGGGGCGCACAGAGCGGGCCAGGTTGGAAATGCGCATGTTCTGCCCGCGAACGTGGCGCGCGTCGCAACTCGGTTGCCCCGGTGCCGCCGCGGCCACAGAGACGCCCTTGCGGGCCGGCGCGGCTGAAAACATCCAGCCCGGCAGACGCGGCGCGATCCGCAGGGGCGGCAGTCCGGCCGCGCCTCTGGAACAGCGTAGCTTTCAAAAAAACGTGGTCAGCGTGCATTCCCGGCATCTGCGGTCTGCAAGGCCCGGCCGAGCACGGCGCAGATGTTTTCCACGTCCTGCGAACTCAGGCCGGGATGCAACGGCAAGGTCACCAGCTCCGCGTACAACTGTTCGGCCACGGGCAAACGCAGTGCTCCGGCCCCGAAAAAGCTCAACAAATGATTGGGCTTGTAATGCACGCCCGTGGGGATGCCCTCTCTGGCCAGCGCCGCCTTGACCGCATCCTTGCGGCCGCCCAGGATGCGCACCGGCAGGATGTGGGGCACGATAAAATCCTCGGGGTCGGTCCGCAACAGGGCCAGACCGGCCCCCCTGGCCGCAAGCTCGCCCAGGCGCTCGCCGTACAGGGCTGCGAGCCTGCGCCGGGCCGGAATGAACTCGCTTTCCAGACGGGAAAGCTGCACCCTGCCGATGGCGGCCATGATATTGCTCAGATGGTAGCGCCAGCCCTGGCGTTTCACATCCGGGTCCCAGGAGCGGCTTCCGGCAAAACGTTGCCGCGCGTCATCCGCCACGGAAAGCAGGCGCGCGTCCGAGGCCAGGCGCGCGGCCTCGGCGTCAAAGGCCACCAGGCAGCCGCCTTCGCCCGAGGTGATGTTTTTAATCCCGTCAAAACTGAAGCAGACCATGTCCCCAAAGCTGCCGATCTTGCGGCCGTGATGCCTGCCGCCAAACGCATGCGCGGCGTCTTCCACCACGCGCAGGCCCTTGCGGCGGGCAAAGTCGTGGACCTCGTCCAGATGCCAGGGATTGCCGGCGTAATCCACGGGCATCACGGCAATGGTGCGGGAGGTCAGGCGTTTTTCAGCGTCTTTGAGGTCCAGAGTGCCGGTTTCAGGCAGCACGTCGCAGGCCACAGGCACGCAGCCCGCCGCCGTAACGGCCTGAAAGGAGGCCACAAAGGTCAGGGAGGGCACAAGCACCTCGGCAGCGCCGCCCGTGGCCCGACTTTGGGCCGCCACGGCATCCACGGCAAGATGCAGGGCAGCGGTGCCCGTATTGACGCTGATAATCTGCGCAGGCTCCACGCCGAGATAGGCGGCCAGATCCTCTTCAAACAGGCGCGTTTCATTGCCCATGCCCAGATATCCGTCTTCCAGGATGACCCGGCTGACGGCTGCGGCCTCGGCTTCTCCAAGTATGGAACGCGAAAGACGTAAGGCCATGATCCCTCCTGCCTGAGCGCGCCCGCCCTGCCCGGCGGCGCAACGGCGCGGCTCCCGCCTGCCGCGAAACGGGCCGCGGCAGCGGCGTCCTGCAAGCGTCGCGCATGGCAGAAACGGCCTTTGCGGCAGCTTCACTGTGAAGCCGCTCTGCTGCCCGAAGGCGGCAGCCATCGCAAAGGCATGCGCGCAAGTTATTCACGCTGTCGTCTGCAAAACCTTGAGGTTGTCAAATCTCAAAGTTTCGTTCTGCCGAAAAACGCGGCTGGCGCTGCTGCCGGGGCGGCACGCCGCGCCGTATGCGGCCTGAGAGCATTTTCAATGGCAGAATGCTCTACAATGTATCAAGATTCATGTCGCCCAATAAGTTGTTCAGGTCAAGCAGAATGAGCAGTCTGTCGTGCAGCTTGCCAACGCCCTTGATATACTCGGAGCCGATGCCGGCCACCACCGGCGGCGCGTCTTCCACGGTGTTTGCCGGAATGCGCAGCACTTCGGAGACCGCATCCACCAGAAAGCCCACGATCTTCTGCCCGAATTCCATGACCACAATGCGCGTATTGGCGTCGTGCGTCACTGCGGCCATGCTGAAGCGAGTCCGCATGTTGATCACCGGAATGACCTTGCCGCGCAGGTTGATCACGCCTTCAATGAAAGCCGGGGCGCGCGGGACCATAGTGATCTGCATCAGGCGGATGATTTCCTGCACGGCCAGGATATCCACGCCGAACTCCTCTTCGCCGATGCGGAAGGTGACCAGTTGGAGCAGATCATCGTCATGCTCATCCTGAACGTGTTTCTGATCCATAGCCTGACTCATGCTACAACCTCCGTGAGATGCGGCTCATAGTGGGGCATGCCTCCTTTACGAACAGCCTGCCTGACCCGCCTGAACAGTTATGAACCCACCTTTCTGCCCGGCCTGGAGCTGGCCGGGCGCAAGCGCCCTTTTCGCTTTGTTCCCGCTGCCGAAGCGGCACTCCGGGCCATGCGCGCGCCGATGGGCAAGAAAAACATCTCTTCTGGCGGTCTTATCGGCCGTTGGAGCCAGGACTTCAGAGCTCAGGGCCAGGCCGGGGCAGGCCGGGGCGCGGGGGCCCCTCAGCCCCAGCTTTCCACCAGCGCACGCTCTTCGGGCCGAAGATAGCCCAGCCATACGCGCCGCAGGGCCTCAAAATGATTGATGCGCAGCTCCCGGCCCCAGGCGCTGGTCAGATCCCACGGCTTGGGACCGTGGAAATGCACAATATGCGCTGTGTCCAGGGCATCGGCCTGATAGGGGGGGCGGTTCCAGCGATCCTCCAGCCGGGTGATGCGCTTGCCGAAAAAATAATTGAGCAGGGATTGATCGAGATTGCCGATGCAGTGCACATTTTGCACGGAAAAGGCCAGAAAGTGCTCTATCAGATCGTGCCTGCGCAAACGTTCCAGATTAAAGAGCACAACCCCGCTGGAAAATGTCCAGATCGGAAAAGGCAGGGGCACGGTATATGTTTTGCCCCGAAAATCATAGGCCAGCCGCTCGCGCTCATGGTAAAAGGGGGCCGTGTACTCGCGCGCCATGCCCATGTATGGCGGGGTCAAATCAGCAAGCGCATCCAGAGCGCGGTAAAAGAGCACGTCCGCATCGCAGTACAGCGCTGTGGCATCCCCGGCCAGCTCAGGCACCAGAGCCAGCTCCAGTTTGAGGAAGCAGCCGATATTGGCCTGAGCTTGCGGCGGCAAGACCGCAGGGCTCAGACGCGGGCAATAACGCGCCAGGGGGATGTTTTCCCCGGCCAGCGCGGCGAGCACCTCCGGGCTGTTCCCGGCATAGACGCAGAGGCAGGGCGTCGCGGCTCCCTGCACGGCCCGCAACGAGCGCACGGCCACCTTGAGGAGCATCAGGTAGCGCGGGTTGTCGTCTATGCAGAAAACGACCTTCACGCAACTTCTCCGGTCAGTTTTTGCCGCAGCCGCGCTCCCCTCCGGGGCAGGCGGCCAAAAGACGCGGCAGGAACAGTTGCACCGTATTGGAAGTTTTGACAAGAGCGCGGATTGTCATGCGTTTGCCCCCGATTCCGCCCGCTGCCGCGCAGAAAAAACCAGCGCCGCGGCCTTCTTGAACCGTCCGGTAGAGGGGCACAGGCTAACGAAAAATGCACATTCCAACAAGCCCCGGAAGTGGCGGATGCCCGGGACACATTCCGGGCCTGCCCGCAACGGCGCGCAGAACGTGTGCGGCATGGAGCGGCCCTGAACTGCCTACAGCCCCAGAAGCGCGAGCACGGCAGGCATGTCCAGGCTCTTTTCCACGGCGTCGGCCAGGCGATCCAGCTCCGGCTCCAGGCTGTAGGCGCTTGCGGCGGATTTCGGCGTCAGCCCGAAGTCGCGGCGCAGATTGTTCAAAAAAGCATGGCGAAAATCGTCAGCGTCAAAGACGCCGTGCAGATATGTGCCCCAGATGCAGGCCCGTGACCGGCCCTGTTGCGGGTCCGCCAGCAGGCCCCAGCCCAGAGGCCGCTTCTGTGCATCCTGCATGACCGGCACAAGGGCCCCGCGCGGGACGGCGGCGCGCCCATTGCCGGAAGGCATGCTCCGGGCGTCCGCGGCAACGTCGGGCGCGGGTTGGCTTTGGCCGTGGTGAATTTCATACCCGCTCACAGGCAGGCAGACGCCTGCCAGTGCTTCCAGGGCCCGACCACTGACGCGGCGCAACTGCTTTGCCGCGTGCAGGGTTGTACGCAGGGGCAAAAGACCAAGCCCGGCCTCCTCGCCGCCCTCCTCCAGCCCCAGAGGGTCCGCAAGACTTTGCCCCAGCATTTGCAGGCCGCCGCAAATGCCCACCAGCGCGCCTCGCCCCGAACTGCGGCACTGTTGTGCAAAGCGGCAAAGAGCCTGGCCCAGGCCGCTCTCATGCAGAAAACGCAAATCCGCAAGGCTGTTCCGGCTGCCGGGCAGGATCGCGGCCTGCGGTTCCCCCCACGCCTCGGCGCTTCGGATGACGCGCACGCGCACGCCGGGTTCGGCGCGCAGGGCGTCCAGATCCGTGGCGTTGCTGATGTGCGGCAGATCCACAACGACAATATCCAGCATTTCCGAAGGGCGCTCGCCCGGCGGCGCTCCGGAATGCAGACCCGGGGTGAGCCCTGACTTGAAGCTGACGGAATCCTCTTCGGGCAGTTGCAGGCCCTCAATCATGGGCACCACGCCGAAAAAGGGCTTGCGCGTGCGGCGGGCGATGGCAATGAGAGCAGGCTCCAGCAAGGAAGGATCGCCGCGAAACTTATTCAGTATATACCCTGCCACACGCGCCCGTTCCGCGCGGCTGAGCAGACTCATCGTGCCTGCCAGCGCCGCGAACGCGCCGCCGCGATCAATATCCGCCACCAGCAGCACCTGGGCCCCTGCATAGCGCGCCATGCGCATATTCACAATGTCGTGCGCCTTGAGATTGATTTCCGCCGGGCTGCCCGCGCCTTCCAGAACCATTACGTCCATTCCCGCGGCCAGGCTGCGATAGGCGCGGCGCACCACGTTCCAGGCTTTGGGCTTGTAACGGAGGTACTCCTGCACCCGCATCCGGCCCACGGGTTTGCCCAGCACGATGACCTGGGAGCCGGTATCGGAAGTGGGCTTGAGCAGCACCGGGTTCATGCGCGCATCGGCGGGCAGGCCGCAGGCAGCGGCCTGGAGAGCCTGTGCGCGGCCCATTTCCCCGCCGTCAGGGGTCACAAAAGAGTTCAGGGCCATATTCTGGGCCTTGAACGGAGCCACCTTGAGACCCCGGCGGGCCAGCAGGCGGCAGAACGCCGCGGCCAGCAGGCTTTTGCCCGCATTGGAACATGTGCCCTGCAACATCAGGGCGGGAGGCATGGCGGTTTTCGCCGGCAGGGCTTGCATGCGCTTTTCCTTACCCGCAAGCAGGCTCCGGCGCAAGCCGCGTTTCTTTTGCGCGCAGGGCTGACGCAGAAGCTGCGTCAGCCCCGCATTTTCCGTGGACTCCACTTGCACCCATGCTGCGCATCCCGTATAAAGAAGGAATCCGTTATGCACATATATCGGCCAGCGTGAGGACATCATGAAACGTGTTCTGCTTTGGATTCTGGGCAGTGTGGCTGTCCTTGCCGCGGCGGCATTCGTGCTGCTCGGGCGGATCGACACCCAATTCATGGTCAGCCGGATTGCCGAGGCCACAGCCGCAGCCACGGGCAAACCGCTGATCCTCGCCAACGCGCCGCGCCTTTCCCTCTTGCCGCCCGGGGTGACGTTCGGGCAGGCCCAGTGGGGCGAGATTGTCGACGGCCAGGGCATTGCCGTCTCCGTGAAGGGCGGCCTGGCCGAGCTGGAGTTGAGCCCGCTTTTTTCCGGCAAGCTGGTCGTGCGCGAAATGCGTCTTGACAATCCCGTGTTTGAAATGCGCGAAAGCGGGGCAGGAAGCGTTGCAAAGGCCGGGCAGGCCCCTGACCGCGCGGCCCCCCAAAAAGACGCGCGCGCCGCCGCGCCTTCCGATGCCCTGCCTGTGGAGCTCGCGCGTCTGGTCTTGCGTCAGGGCCAGGTGATCTATGTTGACGCCCGGGGCACGACACTGCGGGTCAAAGACCTGAACCTCTCCGTAGAAAATTTGCGCCGCCGCGAGGAGGCCGCTGTGCGGTGTGATTTTGCCTTTGATCTGGACCCGGGCGCACGGCACGGGGCCACTGGCAAACTGGCGGGCACTCTGGCGCTGTCCGCCAAGCTGCGCTATTACGCGCCGGATTTGACCTTCCGGCGAGTTTCCCTGACCTTTACGCCCCTGAGCGGCATCCTGCCCAGGGAGGCAGGCCCGGTTCAACTGGCCTGCGAAGGGGCGCTCAACCTTCAGCATCTGCGCCTGCATCTGGCCAAAGGCCGTTTGAGCCTGCCGCAAGCCTCGCTGAACCTGAGCGGCGACGCGACGCTGGAGCCTCTCGCCTTCAAGGGGCGGGCCGATCTGGAAGGCTCCCCCCGCAAGCTGGCGGCCCTGGCCGGGCTCACGCTCAAGCCTTCGGCCAAAGACGGCTTGCGCCTTGAAAGCGCGCTGGAGTTTGCCGATACGACTCTGCATCTGCGCGACATCGCGGCACAACTGGACGGCACCCCGTTGCGCGGGAATTTCAGTGTGGCCCTGGGCTCGCCCGTGTCCGTCAGCGGCGGCCTGCAAGCGGGCCTGATCAATCTGGATGCATATCTGCCTTTGCCGGAGAAGCCCAAAACCGCCGCGAGCGCCGCAGAGCAGAACTCCGGTCAGGACGTGAACCGCGGCCCCGCCGCGCAGGCGACCAAAAACGGCCCACCGGCCTGGCCCGCGCTGAATCTGCGCGCAGCCCTGGCAGGCGTGCGTCACGGCAAAGTGAGCGTCACGAATCTTTCTTTTATTCTCAAGGGAGCCAACGGCAAATATAACGTCAGCACGTTGAGCTGCGCCCTGGGCAGCGGCGGCACGCTCAAGGGCGCCGCGGGCGCGGATTTGCAAAGCAAGGCCTGGTCACTGAGCCTCACGGCCGCCGGGGTCAATGTGGGCGCGCTGCTGGAATCCCTGGGGCAGGGGCGGCCCGTGGACGGAACAGCCGCGCTGAACGCGGATCTGACCACGCGCGGGGAAACGCCCGCGGCAATGCAGGCCGGCCTTAACGGCCGGGGCACGCTGGAGGTGCGTAATCTGAGCCTGGCCGCCATGTCAGCGCTGCCGAAAAACGTGCCCGGCCTCACCGGCAAGGAAGGCCGGATGCCCAGCCGTTTTGATCTTGTGCGCGTGCCCTTTACGGCCCGAAACGGCGAAATCGCCGCCCAGCCGATCACGGTGAGCGCGACGGGCTTCAACGCCGTGGGACAGGCCCGGGCCAGTCTGCCCCGGCAATATCTGGACGCTGCGGCGGACATAAAAACCCTGGGCATGACCATTCCGGTGATGGCCAAAGGCCCCTTCAGCGATATCGCCTACGGCGTTGACCCCAAATTCGCTCTGGATCTGGCCAAAAAACTGCCCGGCATTCTGCGGAATACGGGCAAGGAGAGCGGGAACGCGGGCGGCGCCCTGCAAGAAGGCCTGCGCGGCGCGGGCGGCCTGGTGAAAGGACTTTTGGGCCGATAATCCGGACTGAAATTGTGTCGGAGCAGGGGAACCATGAGGCCTGCAAAACTTTTGGCCACCGGTCATGCCGGCTCAGGGGCAGGGCCTTCGCCGCCTTGACGCCTGTCGCGTACAGGCCCTTTCTGTCAGAATCATTCAGAGTACTGTGATCTTTTCTGACGTTGAACGGCTTTGGGGGCGGCGTAAAAGTCTTCCCCTTTCAGCGTTTGGGGCTAAAGATTTTTTTCCGCCGGGCGATAAGAACGCTGGAAGCTGTCTCTTCAGTGAGAAATTTTGCCTTTGCGGCACGAAAAACAAGCTGTTGCGGAAGGAGTGTATTCTCGTGTCTGATTGCAAAAACTTCATACAGTCTTCTGCGTGAAATTTTTGCAGGATCGTTCGCGAAAAAGTCTGGTTCGCGCTTACGCACGGCGACGCCGCCGCGCGCCCCCTTGGGTTTTGCCGTGTCGCCTTGTAAAGGCTGCCACTGGGGCAGAGTGCCTTTGAGAGTGCACAATCTCAAAATTTTGCAGATGGTTGCTCCCGCAGCCGCCAGAGCAGTTTCAAAGGGAAAGTGCTCTGCCCTCAGCCGCCGGCGGCTCAGCCACTTTACGGTTGAGGACAGCAGCGTTATAATACGCTCCTTTCACAGAAAGCGCAGCTTGACGAAGCCGGGAGGCAAATGAACCGATTGGGCGGCAGGCCCGCGGATACTCTTTGAAAAATGACGCATGCCAACGGACGCCCGGCGTTTTATGCCCTTGTCCGTGGCCTCCCTGTGGTGTGAGCGAGGCGAACATTGCATGCAGTGAACGTACAGGCGGCAACGTATGTACTTACTTATCGGTCTAGCCATCGTTGCGGGCTCGGTCTTTACTGGCTATACCCTGTCCCACGGCGAATGGAGCGTGCTTTTCCAGCCTGCGGAATTCATCATCATTCTGGGCTGCGGCCTGGGAGCTTTTTTCGGCTCGCAGACCAAGTACACCTTTGGTCTGATCATGAAGAGCATGAAACATCTCTTCGCAGACCCCGGGTCCAGCAAGACCCGCTATCTGGAAACCCTGGCCCTGCTCTACGCGCTTTTTTCCAAAATGCACCGCGAAGGCGTGATCAGCATTGAAGGCGATGTGGAAAAACCGGAATCCAGCCCGATTTTCAGCAAATACCCCGCTGTTTCCAAGGACACCAAAATCGTCAACTTCATCGGCGACACTCTGCGTGTGTACCTGACCACCGGCGATCCGGCGGACATAGACAGCCTCATGGATGTGGATATTGCCACCATGCGCGAGGAAGGCATGCTGCCCGCGCACGCCGTGAGCCACATGGCCGAGTCCATGCCGGGCATGGGCATTGTGGCCTGCGTGTTGGGCGTCGTGCTGGCCATGGGCAAGATCAACGAACCGCCGGAAGTGCTCGGCCACTATATCGGCGCGGCTCTGGTGGGCACGTTTTTCGGCATTCTCTGCTGCTACGGCCTGTTCGGCCCCATGGGCGCCAAGCTTGAAAACTTTGTATCCGAGGAGCATTTTTATTATCATGCGATCAAGGAAGCAGTGGCCGCCGCCATCCGGGGCTCCACGCCTCTGATCGCCGTGGAATACGGCCGCCGGACCATTCCCTACCCGTTCCGTCCGCATTTTTCGGAAATGGAAGAAAAGCTCAGAAACGGCTAGCCCCTGTGCCAGTATGCTTTACAGGGTACTGGCCTGAGGGACGGAAGTCCGGCCCGCGCCAAAGGCGGCGTGAGCGAGCCGGAGCGACCGAAGGCGGCCCCAGAGCGGTTTGCTGTTGAAAACGGCAACCGCTCTGGCGACAGCGGTTGCGTTGGCTGGCTGCCGCAGTAACCAGTTGCTGTCTTCATCCGTAGCTTCCTTCGTCGCAACGGCTGAAGCCTGGACGCGAAATGATTGAAAATGGATATTTTCAATCAAAAAATGCTCTGGAAGCCTCTGTTTGACGCAGCCCGCCGCTCTTTTGCGGAAGTATTCGGCCGGGCTTTCCCGGCCTTTGCGTTTCAGCCCGGGAGAACTGTATGGGAAGTGCATGGAAAGTCGCGTATGCCGACTTTGTCACAGCCATGATGGCTTTTTTTCTCCTGCTCTGGGTTCTGAATATGGTGCCCCCGGAAACCAGAGCCGGTCTTGCGGCGTATTTCAGCGGCGAACGTAATTTTGACTCCAGCTCTACCTCGCCGATATCCAATAATCCCTTTATTCAGAACACGGACAAAATCGACGCCCGGGATCTCAAAATCAACGAGGTTCAGAAATCCCACTACGCCATTGCCCAGAAGATCAAGCAAATGCTCATGGCTGACGCCGTGCCGCAAAACTCTTCGGGCATCAGCGCCGATGACGTGGGCGTGCAGTTGCGCGTCAACTCCGACGTGATGTTCAAGCCCGGCTCCGTGGAGCTTCTGCCCGAGGGCGAAAAAATGCTGCAAAGCGTGCTGGAGATCATGAAGGATTACAATCTTTATCTGGTGGTGCGCGGCCATGCCGACTCCGCCGAGATCAAACAGCCGTATCCGTCAGCCTGGGAGCTCTCCGGCGCGCGTGCCGCTGCGGCGCTGCGCTATCTGGCCGAGCACGGCGTCAAACCCACGCGCCTGCGCGGCGTGGCCTACGGCGACGCCCGCCCGCTCAAACCGGGCATTGACGAACAAAGCCGGGCCATGAACCGGCGCGTGGAATTCTTTTTTCACCGTCCTGAGGTCATGTCCTACAACGTGGTGTATTAAAATCCGAAACGCTCTGCATTTTTCCTGCCTGCGGCCAAAGCTCCCGCGTCGCGCCGGCGAAGCCGGATTTCACCTTCTTTCCGGTGGAATGCCGGAAGAGCACCCTCTTCCAGTGGAATCTGAAAACGCTCGGGCCGGGAAGGCTCTCGCTCCCCGGCAGACGGTCTTGCTCGCTCAGGCGAAGGACAAGGTCTGGCCCGGGCGCATGGTCACGCAATCGCAGCCGGGGCAGACTTTTGCCAGCTGCGCCTGAAAATCCGCAGTGCTCTGGGCCAGAACCGGGAAGGTGCCCCAATGCATGGGGATCACGGACTTGCAGCCCAGCAGTTTGCAGGCCAGGGCCGCCTGCCGCGCATCCATGGTGAACACCCCGCCAATGGGCAGCAGGGCCACGTCAATGGCGTACAGCTGCCCCCAGAGTTCCATGGAGCTGAAAATGCAGGTATCGCCTGCATGATAGACCGTCAGCCCGTCAGGCATCTCAATGATATAGCCGGCCGGCGCGCCCGACTCGCTGGAATGGAAAGCCTGGGTCATGGTTGCCCTGATGCCCTTGCATTCCTGAGTGCCGCCCATATTGAAACCGATGCCGTTGAGAATCTGGGCCTCGGGCACGCCCGCTTTCATCAATTTCGCGGCCGTGCCCACAATGGCGCCCAGCATGGCCCCGCTCTTGCGGCAGACATCCACAGCCTGGCCCACATGATCCCCATGATCATGCGTCACCAGCAGCATGTCCACCGGGCCTGCGTTGTCCGCGTTCACGCCGGAGGCGGGAGTAAAAAAGGGATCAATCAGCACATGCGCCTGCGGCGCGCTGATTTTAAAGGCTGAATGCCCGTACCAGGTTATTTCGCTCATTGGTTTGCCCTCATTTATTGTTTTCAGCCCAGCGTTTTTGATTATGTTCCAGGCCCAATTGATCAAAAATTCGCCCGCTGGTCTGGAGCAAGATATCCTCAAGACTCTGAGGGCGCAGATAAAAACCCGGTGAAAAAGGCATAATTACGGCTCCGGCTTCGCGCAGCGCGAGCATGTTGCGCAAATGCACGGCGGAGAGCGGGCTCTCGCGGGTGACCAGCACCAGGCGCAAACCCTCTTTGAGGACCACGTCGCCCGCGCGCTGGACAAGATTGCGCGTGGCCCCGGAGGCCAGGGCGCCCAGGGTGCCCATGGAACATGGCAGAATCAGCATGGCGGCAGGCCGCTTGCCATGCCACCAGGAGCCGCTGGCCGGACCGGCCGCGAGATCGTCGGGCTCATAAAGGTGATCGGCATACGCGGCGAGCAATTCCGGGCCCGCGCCGCATTCGGCCTGCAAGACAGCCCGCGCTCCCCGGGAAATGATGCAGTGAACCCGCACCTCGGGCATGGCCGCCAGTTCCCGCAGGACGCACAAGGCAAGGGGCATGCCGCTGGCCCCGCTAACGCCCACCAGAATTTCCGGCATACTTTTTCCTTTCCGATTCAAGCGTTTCAGCCTGTTTTATCCCACAAAAACAAGCGGGCTGCAATCCAGGGCGCTCTTCGAGACATTCACGCCTTCAATGAAACTGATATTGCAACCATCTGAAATTCAATACGAATTTTTTTTAGAAAATCATCGAAAAGGTGAATGTCTCTCTGAATATCCTGACTTGACGCGGTTCCGCACAGAAGCTATGTAAACATTTCCCAATGCGCCCGTAGCTCAGCTGGATAGAGCGTTGGCCTCCGGAGCCAAAGGTCTGGCGTTCGAATCGCCACGGGCGCGCCAGAATGCAAGCGACGGCCGGATTGATCGATCCGGCCGTCGCATTGTTTCCGCTTTCCGGCGGCTCATGGCTGGCATAACGAAGACTCACGCGCTTGCGCGGCATGTTCCACCCGCTGCGTTGCACATGCCGCGACAGTACGCATTGCACAGAGGCGCACCGCATATCCTCACCCGGGGCAGGCACGCGCCCGCCGCGGCATAGATCATCCGTGCGCGCCGCGTCCGCCTCCGGACTGCCCTGCCGCCCAGCGTGCGCCGCGCGGCAAGGGCCAGCATCCTGATGCGGCAATAAATACTACATGAACACTTCCGCGTGCCGCAGACTGCCCTGCACGACTTCGGGCGACAATTCCGGTTGCATGCGCCGCCAGTTCCGCCCCTCGGCCAGGGCGCTCAACGCAAGATCGCGCAGCGCAAGGTAGCTTTCCGCCAGCGAGAGCTGATCCGTATCAATGACGCAATCTGTGCCGATCGGCTCGTCGAAGGCATCGGAGACGCCGGTCAGCAGATCCACTTCCCCGCGCGCTGCCTTGGCGTAAAGCCCCTTGGTGTCACGTTGCACAAGCGTGCTCAAGGAGCAACGCACCCAGACCTCGCGATACAGGGGAATCTGCTCGCGGTTTTTCTGGCGCATGCTCGCATAGGGCGTGATGGCAGCCACAACGCAAATTTTGTCCTGCGCGTGCAGTTGCAGTACATGCTCACGCATGGCCTCAATATTGCGCAGACGATCTTCAGGCCGGAAACCGCTGAAGCCGAACTGGCGGCGAAAGCGATCGCCATCAATAAATTCCGTTTCATGGCCCTGCGCTTCCAGATACAGACGCAGCAAAGACCCCAGGGTGGTTTTTCCGCTCCCGGAAAGACCCAGCAACCAGATGACAGGCTTCATGCAAACCTCGCTTTGGCATGGCGGCCCGATGTGCGGCCGTATGCCGTCACAATCGGAATTCAACTATGCCTGCATATATGCAAAAAGTCGGCCAATACTGGATCTTCGCGGTACACGGCTTGCCTGAACAGCTCGCGCCATGCGGCTGCGGCATTTTTGACAGCCATGCGCCCCCCTTGCGGTCAGACGGGAAGCATGAATGCAACATGTTCCGCACCGTCCGGACACTGCAAGGGCGTCTCCTTGAAAACGCCCTTGCGCGCGGCCTAAAAAGGAAAGGAGAGTATTAACAATATGATGTAAATATGTTATATCCCTCCAAAAGGAGGAGCCCATGGAAGCAAAGCCCGACTGCCCCAAGTGCCATGCCAGCACGGTATATCGAAGCGGAAAGATTCTGGGAAAACAACGGTATCGCTGCAAGAATTGTGGATTTCAATTTACTCGCACCACTCCACGTGGCCGCCCGGCAAGTGAAAAAGCCCTTGCCGTCACGCTGTATACCATGGGTCTGTCCCTGTCTGCCATTGCCCGCATTTTTCATGTTTCACCCCCCGCTGTTTTACGTTGGGTACGAAATTTTGCGGAACGTGTTTATGAAAAGCCTGAGCCTGGTGAGGCCATCATTATTGAACTTGATGAAATGTGGCATTTTCTAAAGTCAAAAAAAACAAACTTTGGATCTGGAAAGCCTGTTGTCGTGATACCGGTCAACTCATCGACTGGGAATGTGGAGGGCGTGATCAGGCTACCCTCCACAGATTGATGGAGCGATTGAAAAAGTGGAAAGTCTGGCTTTACTGTACGGACAAGTGGAAGGTTTATCCTCTGGAGATAGCCGAAAACGATCTGCTTCAGGGGAAAAGTGGCACAGTCCGCATAGAAAGGAACAATTGTCGCCAGCGTCACTGCTTTGCCAGATTCCGCCGAAAGTCGGTCGTTGTTTCACGAAGTCTGCGCATGGTTGACTTGACGATGGCTCTTTTTGCCAGGTTTCATCTGAATGGAACTCTGGATGACATTAAAACATTATTTAGTTAATACTCTCAAGGAAAGATGACATTCAGAGCCATCATGCACAGCTTGCCGCTGTTGGCCTTGTCCAACAGCGGGCCGTCAAAGTACACGGCACGCCCACCGCATAGAGGGGACAGCCGGATTTCGTGACTTGCGCCTTGATATTGAAGTAACTGATATTTTTTTGAACCTATATCGATTTAACATTTTGTATTATTTCAACAAATTATGATAAAAAATTGATTTCGTGCGAGCGTTGGAGCATTTCTTGATTTTTTAGCCTAACCGTGCCATTTTCTGAATACGCCAATCTCAATTTCATGTAAGTATTCCCGCACCGACCTAACCATTTATGAACAGCTTTTTTGCTATCGCAAATTATGCATTAAGTTGTGAAACCTAAAAGGTATACTATGTTTAATAACCTAATCATGAATTCAAATTTTTATTATAAATTCCCTAAGCCTCAATATCTAGGCGCAAAATACAATCATTTAGATTGGATTGGAAGATATCTTCCTAATAATATTTACTCTGTTTTAGATGCATTTTCTGGTTCTCAATCAGTATCTTATTTTTTTAAGCAATTAAATCTTGAGGTACATACAAATGATTTTCTAAAATTCAACTATTGTATAGGAAAATCATTAATAGAAAACGGTAATGAAAAGCTTTTACAAGATGACATTAAAATTTTATTTTCCGAAAATAACAACCCAGAATACTATAATCTTATGGGAAATTTATTTAAAGATATTTTTTTCTCAAAAGAAGAGTGTTTATTTTTAGATGCATTTAGAAGCAATATAGAGTTTCTTGACAAAATTAAGCAATCTATAGCATTGACTATTATGAATAGAGCGCTAACTAGAAAGGTTACAATGGGGCATTTTGCCCATACAAAGTCAATAGAATATGCTTTAAACAAAGATAGGGTAAAAAGAAATAGATCTTTAATAAGGCCTATAAAAGATATATTTTGTGATTTAATAACTGGTTATAATAACTGTATATTTGATAATAAGAAAAAAAATAAAAGTTACTGTGAAGATGCAATATCTATTACATCAAAATTAAAAAATAAAGTAGATTTGCTGTATCTAGATCCGCCATATTGTGGAAGTCATGCGGATTATCAATCATTTTATCATCTTTTAGAAACGTTTACTCAATATTGGAAAGATAAACAGTTTGTTAATTCAGTCAATCGCTATTCACCAAAGTATTACAGTGGGTTTGATCAAAGAAAGGATATTATTAAAAATTTTGAAGAATTGTTTTCTCAAGCAAGGAATATACCTTTTTGGCTTATAAGCTATAATGATAGAAGTTATCCTAGTAAAAGTGAACTGTTATCTTTAATAAAATTATATAAAAATGTTGAAATAAAAGAAAAAGAATATAGAAATAGTGTTGGTGGCAAGGGAAGTGTTAAAGGAAGCAGAGAAATTTTATTTTTTTGCTTTTAGAAATAGGAGATAGTATGAAAACTTTTCATGAATGGGCAAAGCTGTTCAATGATCAAAATTTGGAAGATTTTACAATATATATGGATGGCATATATTGGTTAAAAATAAAATCTATTATACGGAGGGATATTGTAAATAATTTTATATCGAAAAATAGTTTAACAATTTCATCATCTTCATTAAATGATATTTTCATTGAGTTATATGATAAATATTCTCATGGTATTATTACAAATGAAATGATTGATAATTTTTTAACTAGTTATAATAGAAAAGAAATTGAAGATATTTCAAATAAATTTGATTTAATATCTACAGAGTTATACAAGCTTCAGCATTTTGAATGGGGTGGAGATATTGCAAATTCTTTAGATAAGCAAATAGTTTCATATATAAAATCAACGTTTAGGTATGATGATATTTTACAAAAAATAGATAATGAAATATATGATAATACAAAAAGATATACACTAACAAGTTGGTATAATAACTGGACTACAATCTTGACTGAGCATTTGTTTAAAAAATCAAATATGGTTATATCAGCAATAGGAAAAGTTAAAAGTGTAGATTTTTTTATTGATAATATACCATTAGATTTAAAAATAACATATTTCCCTAAAAAATTAATCGATGAACAAAGAAAAAATAATGATCTCAAATCTGAGATAACAGAACTTAAACATATCGCGAGACAATACAATATTAATTTTGATAATAATGCGACACAAGAAACGATTAAATATCAAATCATTGAACAAATTAAAGATTCAGGCAACCGAGGAGCAATTAATTCATTAAATACGCTAACCAACGAAAATAATAACATAATTAATAATATTGTTCAAAATAAGATGTATCTTATAAAGTGGTTATACGAAAACCAAGGCGAACTAAGATTTGGTTCTGAGAATAGATTGTTTATGGTTCTTATTGACACACAAAATCAAAACGATTCATGGAAATTAAAAAGGAATTTCGGTTTACTAAAAAATTCTATTGATAGCTATTTATCTACATTTGACAGAGATAATTTACTTAATAACAAAATTAATTTCAATTTTAAAGGTCGTCAATATTCTACAATTGCAGATTGCTTAATAGTAAAAGCTTAAGTACAATATTACCTAGAATAGATTACCTTTGACTTTTTATGAAAGTCAAAGGTGGCACTCAGGCGAAAAACGCGGTTTTCGCCTGAATGTACGCCACGTTGCGGCGGCTGCCGCTTTCGCGTCAGCAGAGCATTTTCAAAGAGAACATGCTCTAATATTTAAGAAAACGCTGATTAAAGCGTTTCCTGTAGTCTTGTTTCGCAAGACCGCCCGCAAGTCGTGAAGATGAAAAATTTACTTTTCCCGTTAAAGGAACGAATTGGCGTGCCTTTCCCAAAGAGGCAAAAAACCTCTCTGGGAAAGGCACTGATTTATTCGCAGAATAAATCAGCGGTTCCTTAAAAAATATCTGATCCATTTTCTTGCTCGGTTGCCGATACACGGTAACGTCCAAAATTTTTCGCACTTTTCAAAATCAGCACGGTAGGTCTAGCGGGCATGGCGTCGCCCTGCCAGAGTGTTTAGCTAATTTCATTAGCAAAACGCTCTGGCAAATCCAAAGGAGTTTTGCTGCTATGGGCAAAGCTCTAAGCTTTTTTGCCCTCCCCGCAACGCGGAGGGAACCATGCAAAAAAGCCGGGAATCTTACCGACTGTAAGATTCCCGGCTTTCCAGGGCAGGCCCTGGCGCAAATTTGGCGGAGCGGAAGGGACTCGAACCCTCGGCCTCCGGCGTGACAGGCCGGCGTTATAACCGTCTTAACTACCGCTCCGTTGGTGGGCAGTACAGGACTTGAACCTGTGGCCCCCGCCGTGTGAAGGCGGTGCTCTACCAGCTGAGCTAACTGCCCTCGGAAGCAACCTTTTATGTAAAACCGCCGCCGGAGTCAAGCGAAATCAGCCCGGTAAAAAAATTTTTACAAATATTATTTTTAACTTAGTAATTTTACTAACGAATTTTTTGCGTTGCGGCATGACTGGCGCACGCCGCCTTGCGAGCCGCCATGGGGAGTGTTACCTGTTCTGCAGAACTTCAATGACGGATTGCATAATGAAATTTTCCCTGAAAACGCTCAACATCGCCGCGCTTTGCGCTTTGCTGGTCCTGGCGGCCGAGATCCTGCCGGCCCGCGTGCTGGACGGCGGCAGCATCATGGATCAGCGCATGAATGAAAATCTCTGCGCCATCACCTTTGACGACGGGCCTTCGCGCAATACGCCGCAACTGTTGGATCTGCTCAACCAGTACGGCATCCCGGCCACCTTCTTTGTGCTGGGCCAGCAGGCCGAACTGCACCCGGATCTTGTGCGGCGGATTGTGGCCGAAGGGCATGAGGTGGGTAATCACTCCTTTTCGCACCCCAATCTTCGCCTGCTCGCGCCGGAGCGCAAAATCGACGAAATCCGCCGCACTGACGCTGTTCTGCGCTCCCTTGGGGCCGCGCCGCTCTTTTTGCGGCCGCCGTATGGCGCATTTGATACCCATACGGTTGAGGCCGCCGAGGCCCTGGGGCTTTCGGTGGTGCTGTGGTCCGTGGACAGCCGCGACTGGCAGCACTTGCCCGCGGATTACGCCAGGTTGCACAACACCCGCGGCTATGCCTACCCCCCCGGCATGTTGCGCGGCATCTTTCTGTTTCACGACACGTACAAGAGCACGGTGGAGGATCTGCCCCGGATCATCAGAGAGCTGCGCACCGGCGGCTGCCAGCGTTTTGTGACGGTGAGCGAATATCTTGAAGGCGTGCCGGACCCTGAACCCGGACTGCTCATGACGCGCCGTTCGCTGCGCGAGACGCCGGGCCAGATGCCCCTTGTTGACCGGCATGAAATGGAGGCCGTGAAGCAAAGCGTGGAGATGCCCCCGCCCCGCAGTTGGCCCGCGGGCTCCGGCCCTGTGCCCCTGGCCAGGAGCAGCAGGCCCTGGCAGCCGGAAAGCCCTGCCCCGCCTCTGCCCGGCCAGGCTCTTGAACAGCACAACACGCTTCTGCCCCGGGCAGGCCATGCCGCGGGCGCGCCGGTTTCCTGATCCGTAAGGCGGCACAGCCCCTGAAGGGCCTGCCGCATTGGCGTCAGCAGGACAAATTCAACGTGAACCTGCTCTGAAAAACAAACGCCAGCTGTTTCTGCCGCACAACGTATCCGGATGGGTCGCGGCTTTTGGGCCTGCGGATCAGGACAGCCTGTTCTTGAAATCCTCATAAGTGAAAGAGCGCAGCAGAGAAAAACGCTTTTTCCCGTCCGGGGCATGCCCGTCCGGCTCGCAAATGCCGATGGACGGCAGGCGCAGGCCGTTGAAGGTCGTGGTTTTGACCATGCTGTAAATGGCCATGTCCCCGAAAACCAGTCTCTGGCCCACCCGCAGGGGCCCCGCGAAACTGTATTCCCCGATCACGTCCCCGGCCAGACAGGATTTGCCCGCCAGGCGGCAGGACCAGGCCTGCTCCCCGGCCGCTCCGGCGCGAGCGGCCCTGCCGCGCAGGGCATAATAAACCTCGGGCCGGTAGGGCATTTCAAGCACATCCGGCATGTGGCAGGCCGCCGAGGCATCCAGAATCGCCACGGGCATATCCGCGCGGATCACGTCCAGCACCGTGGCCGTCAGCCATCCGGCATTGAGGGCCACTGCCTCGCCGGGTTCCAGATAAATTTGCGCCTGATACCGCTCATGCCAGTCCGTCAGGCAACGGCAGAGCAGATCCAGATCATAGCCCGGCCTGGTGATATGGTGGCCGCCGCCGAAATTGATCCAGCGGCACGCGGGCAGCCAGGCCCCGAATTTTTCTTCCACAGCGGCGAGGGTGCGGGCCAGAGCGTCCGCGCCCTGCTCGCACAGCGTATGAAAATGCAGGCCCGAAATGCCTTCCAGCGCCGCGGGTTCAAAGTCCCGTTGCCGGATGCCCAGGCGCGAGCCCGGCGAGCAGGGATCATAGATGGGCGTTGCGCCCTCGGAATGCTCGGGATTGATCCGCAGCCCGCATTCAATGGCCTGGCCCGCGCGGCGCGCGCGGTTGCGGGCTTCGATGACGGGCCGGAATTGCCGCCACTGGGCCGTGGAATTAAAGACGATGTGATCCGCCAGATCGAGCAGCTCGGCCACTTCCTCCGCGCTCCAGGCCGCGGCAAAGGCATGCACCTGACCGCCGAATTGCTCGCGCCCCAGGCGCGCCTCGTCCACGGAACTGGCGCATGTGCCCCAGAGCGGCCCGTGGCCCGTGAAACGCGACAACAGCGGAAAGGTGGCCCAGGCCGCGTAGCCCTTGAGGGCCAGCAGAATCTTCGCGCCCGTGCGGCGCTGCACCTCGTCAAGAATGGCGGCATTGGCCGCAAGCCGCGCCGCGTCCAGCACAAAGCAGGGCGAAGGCACGTTGTTTTGCTCTGAGAAAAGGAAGTCCAGGCAGTCCATTGGTGTTCCTTGAGTGTCCGGCACGGAAAAGCGGCGCAGCCGCCTGGTTCTACTTCACTTCCACGCACTGCCAGGGCAGACCGTACACATTCAGATCCGCCATAAAGGGGTCCGGATCAAATTGCTCCATGTTCCACACGCCGGGCCTGCGCCACAGGCCCTGGGCAATGAGCCTGGAGCCAATCATGGCGGGCACGCCCGTCGTGTAGGAAATGGCCTGGGAGCCCACTTCGGCATAGGCGGCCTGATGATCGCAGACATTGTAGATATAGACGGTTTTTTCCCTGCCGTCCTTCAGCCCGCGCAAAAGATCGCCGATGCAGGTCTTGCCCCTGGTCAGCGGCCCGAGGGAGGCCGGATCAGGCAACAGGGCCGACAAAAACTGAATGGGCACAATATCCCGGCCCTGGAAGCGCACGGGATCGATGCGGGTCATGCCCACATTGCCGAGCACCTTGAGATGATTCAGATACGTATCGGAAAATGTCATCCAGAAACGCGCCCGGCGCAGGCCCTTGAGATTGTTGACCAGGGATTCCAGCTCCTCATGATACATGAGGTAGCACTTCCTGGGGCCGATGCCCTCCGGGAAGGCATAGGTCATGGACCAGGACAGGGGGTCGGTTTCCACCCATTCGCCGTGCTCCCAGTAGCGCCCCGGAGCCGTGACCTCGCGGATGTTGATTTCCGGGTTGAAATTGGTGGCAAAAGGCTTGCCGTGATCCCCGGCATTGCAGTCGATGATGTCCAGCACATGCACTTCGTCAAGCTCATGCTTCAGGGCCCAGGCCGCGAAAACATTGGTCACCCCGGGATCAAAGCCCGATCCGAGCAACGCCGTGAGCCCGGCCTCGCGAAAGCGGTCGGCATAGGCCCACTGCCATTTATACTCGAACCTGGCTGTGTCCAAAGGCTCATAATTGGCCGTATCCACATAGTGCACCCGGCATTCCAGGCAGGCGTCCATAATATGCAGATCCTGGTAGGGCAAGGCCACATTGCAGACCAGATCCGGCTGGACCGCGCGGATCAGCGTGCAGAGCTCGGGCACGTTGTCCGCATCCACCTGGGCCGTGGCAATATCCACGCCCATGCGGGTCTTGACGCTGCGGGCAATATCCGTGCAGCGGGCCAGCGTGCGGCTGGCAAGGGTAATGTGCTCGAAAACGCCGGTCTCTCTGGCGGTCTGGGCGCATTTGTGCGCCACCACGCTGCCCACGCCGCCCGCGCCGATGATCAGGATTCTGGCCATATATGCTCCTTCTTTCTCCGATGATATGGGCAGCAAAGCCCAAAATACGCTTCTTTGGCCCGGAGCGGCCTTAGAGCATTTTCTCTTTGAAAATGCTCTAAGGCTGTCGCCAGGGCGTTAGCTAATTTTATTGGCAAAACGCTCTATCACGACGCGGCGTCGGCCTTGTCGCCGTCCAGCGTCAGCACATGCGCGTAGCGGCCGCTTTTGCGGGCCTGTTCAGCCAGGGCCACGCCCTCGGCCCGGCAGCGCGGGCAGGCGTGGCGGGGAACCAGCACGCAGAGGGAGCGCGCCACGCGCTCGGAGACGGTCTCAATGCGGCCCAGGCCGGAACAATCCGCGCAGAGCCGCCAGGCCTCGTTCTGACTTTCGCGCAGCATGTCCGTATCGTAAAAGATATGTTTGCGCCGCACCCACCAGCCGTCTTCCTCCCGGCCTTCCGCGGGTTGGCGCGGAGGATGCCGGTAGAGCTCCACGGCCTGATCGCAGAGTTCGGCTATGTGCCGGCCCACTTCAGGCCGCTGCCGCGTGGAGGCCGGGGTCCAGCCCGGCTCGCGGATGTCTTCGGCGCTCAGCCCGGCCAGAGCCAGACAGATCCCCAGGTTGACGTAGGGCAGGGCGCCGCGGATGGCGTAGCCGCCTTCCAGCACGGCGATGTCCGGATTCAGCGCCCGGTTCAGCGCCGCGTAGCCCTGGGCGGAAAGGCGCATATTGGCCAGAGGATCCGTAAAATGATTGTCCTGCCCGGCTGAATTGACGATCAGATCCGGCTTGAACTCCGCCAGAATGGGCAGCACGGCGTGCTCCACGGCGTACAGATAGCCCTGGTCGGAAGTTTCCGGCGGCAGGGGAAGGTTGATGGTTCTGCCCAGAGCCGCCGGGCCGCCGCATTCGCGCAGAAAGCCCGTGCCGGGGTAGAGCGTGCGGCCGTCCTGGTGCAGAGAGATGAACAGGGTGTGCGGATCGTTCCAGAACACGTCCTGACTGCCGTCGCCGTGGTGCACGTCCGTATCCACCACGGCAATGCGCAGGGGCCGCCCCTCGGGATGCGGATAGTGATCGCGGATGTACTCCAGCATCACGGCCTCATTATTGATATTGCAGAAGCCGCGGTTGCCGTGGACCACGCGCATGGCATGATGACCGGGCGGCCGCACCAGGGCAAAGGCTTTGTCTTCCCGCTTTTCCAGCACCAGCCGCGCGGCTTTGATCGCCCCGCCGGCCGAGGCCAGATGCGAATCCGTGCTCACCGCGCCCACTGAAGGCAGGCAGAAATGCGCGCGCGCCAGTTGGGCGTGCGTGGCAAAGGCCGGGCGGTACTCGGTGATGCCGGGAATATCAAACAGCCCTTCCTCCTGCAACTGATCGCGGGTGTAGAGCAGGCGCTCCTCGCGTTCCGGGTGCGTGGCGGAAATGGCCCAGTCAAAGGCCGGGAAAAAGACCACCCCCAGCCGGTTGGCGGCACATAGCGGCTCAGGCATCGAAAGTATCCGTATTTTCAAAAACATCAGCCCCATAGCGGGCATAAGAAACCAGGCGGCCGAAATACCCCAGGCCCAGGCCGAAAGAGAGGTTGGTTTCCGCCACAGCCACAAAGAGCACGGTCGTTTTGTCATATACCGTGAAAAAGCCGCCGGCTCTGCCGCTTTTGCGGAAAACCGCGCAGTGCATGAGATCGGGATCTCCCAGACGGCTGAAAAACTCATAGCCTTCCAGATCTTCCCCGCGCGTCAGGAGGTTCTCCAGCTTTTGATCCTCGCGCGGCACAAAATGCAGATCCGCGCCTTCCGCAACAATTGTATAGAACTCGTTCATGTTGTGCTCCCGCCGATCATTCAGTCCAGTCCCCTGCCCCGCTGCCGCAACGCGGCTTCCACTGCCGAAAGACATTGCAGCATCACGTCTTCCGGCGGCTGGGCCGCGTCAATGATGACGAAACGTTCCGGCTCCTCCAGGGCCAGCGCGCGGTATCCCCGGCGCACGCGCTCGTGAAATTCCAGGCTTTCGGCGTCAAAGCGACCCTCCGAAAGCACGGTGCCTTCCTCGCGGTTGCGCAGGCCCGCCCGCTCCAGGCCGCAGTGCACGGGCAGATCCAGCAAGAAGGTCACATCCGGGAGCAGGCCGCCGGTGGCCATGTCATTGATGCGGCGCAGATGTTCCGGGTCCAGGCCCCGGCCATAGCCCTGGTAGGCCAGTGTGGAATCCGTATAGCGATCGCAGAGCACGATGTGCCCGGCCTCCAGGGCCGGGCGGATGACCTCAGCCACATGCTGCGCCCGGTCGGCCAGAAAAAGATACAGCTCGGCGCGGCTGGAAAGGCCGCGCGTGCGGGCGTCCAGCAGAATGGGGCGCAGGCTGCGGCCCAGGGCGCAGCCGCCGGGTTCGCGGGTGAGCAGAGGATCATGCCCCCGTCCTTGCAAATGCTCGCCCAGGAGGCGCTGGGCCGTGGACTTGCCGGAGCCTTCTATACCTTCAAAAGAGATAAACATTCTTCCCTCACCGCTTTTTTTCGGCTTGCGGGGGCGGTCGTTTCCGGCGTGCGCGCGGCCCGGTGCAGGGGCCTGCCCAGCGTCGCCTGCCAGGGCGTCCAGTCCTGGCCCGCATCGCCCAATTGCTCGAACAGGCTCCGGCACTGGGCCATTTTGGCGTCCAGATTGTCGGCATAGTGCAGGGCCAGAGCCTCGGGCGTGTGCGGAACCCGCACCGCGCCGAACTGCAATTCGCCGTGATGGCTGAGAATAAGATGCTTCAAATGCCGTTGCAAAGGTTCTTCCAGGCCGGATTTGGCCAGATGCGGGGCGAGCATTTCAATGGCCAGCTCCAGATGCCCCAGCAGACGGCCCTCATCCGTGTAGTCATTGGCAATGCCCCCTGAAAACTCGCGGATTTTGCCGAAATCGTGAAAGAGCGCCCCTGCCAGCAGGGTCTGGCGATCCAGCTCGGGATAGTGATCCGCGATGCGGCGGCAGAGCTTGAACACGCTCAGCGTATGTTCCAGCAGGCCGCCCACATAGGCATGATGCACGCCTTTGGCCGCAGGGCAGACCCGGAAGGCCGCGCGCAGCTCCTGATTGTTGAAAACCGAAAGCGCCAGCTTGCGCCAGGGCGCATAGCGGAATTCCTCCTTGATCAGCGCAAGCAGTTCCTCCAGCATTGCATCAAGGGGGTAGGGGCTGGAGGGCATCAGCTCGGCCTGATCCGCGGCCGCGCTTTCCTCGGGCGTCAGCAGGCGCAGTTGTTCCAGAGTGAGCTGGATCTGATCCCGGTACAAAGCGGCGCGCCCCTCGGCCCAGACCAGAGAGCCCGCGGGAATTTCGCTGAATTCGGCGCTGAGCGGGTGCCAGATCTTGGCCTCCAGGCTGCCGCTGGCGTCGGCCAGGGTCAGCCGCCAGTACGGGCCGTTGCGCGACTGGCCCTGGCCCGCCTGGCTGACCACAAACAGGCCCCGCACTTCGGTGCCCGGACTGATATCTTTGACGTAGCAGCCTTTTTCCATATAGTGTATCCGCTTCACGGCCAAGGCACGGGCGAAGCCCGTGGACGCCGGATAGAAATGTAGTCGGTGCGCCGCGCGGCTGATGCGCGGCGCGGGCCTCACGTCATTACAGATTCCCTTCTTTCCGAGGTATTGTCAAATGGACGTCCTTCTGACCAATGACGACGGCATCCGGGCCCTGGGCCTGCGGGCCCTGTACGCGGCCCTGCTGGAAGCCGGGCACACGGTGCATGTGGTGGCCCCCATGCGCCAGCAATCCGGCGTGGGGCATTCGCTCACAGTCTTTGAGCCGGTTCGGGGCACGGAAATCGTGGAGCCGGGCTTTACAGGCCTGGGCATTTACGGCACTCCCACGGACTGCGTCAAGCTGGCCCTGGCCTGCCTGCTTCCCCAACGGCCGGACATGGTCATTTCCGGGATCAATGCCGGGCCCAACGTGGGGCCGGACATTCTTTATTCCGGCACCGTAGGCGCGGCTACCGAGGCTGCGCACGAAGAACTGCCGAGCCTTGCGGTTTCCCATGACGATCACAAGGGCACAACGGATCTGCTCCCCCAGGCCCGGCATGCCGTGGCTCTGGCCGAGCGCATAGACTGGAGCAGGCTGGCGCGGCGCAGGGTGCTTAATCTCAACTACCCGGCAGGCCCGCTGGAACAGGCCAAAGGCCTCAGATTCTGCCCGCAGACCAGCGCAGTCTGGAAAAATGTCTATTGTGAGCGCCATGACCCGCGCGGCGCCGCCTATTGGTGGCTGGAAGGCGAAATACCGGCCCACACCATCGATCCCGGATCAGATAAGGACCTGCTCAACCGGGGCTATATCACTCTGACGCCGCTCTGCTTTGAGTTTACCGACCACAAAGGCCTCGCCGCGCTGGATGGCATGGGGCTGGAATGAGGGCCGCCTTTCCCGCCGCTCTGCGCCGCGCGCGCATGCTGACGCCGCCCGCCGGAAAGCATTTCCCTTCGCGTTTTTTTTCGGTATGGTGAGCCAGAGACTTTTAGAGACTTTTACGGGCCGCAGGCATTGAAAAGCCCGGCTCTCACCAATACGCAGGAGGAAACCATGCCTCTCATGGGTCCCAAAGAAATGTTCGCCGCCGCGTATGCCGGGCGTTACGCCGTGGGCGCGTTCAACGTCAACAATATGGAAATCGTCCAGGGCATCATGCGCGCCGCCTCGGATGAGAAATCGCCGGTCATTCTTCAGGTTTCGGCCGGAGCGCGCAAATATGCCGGTCAGACCTACATCATGAAGCTGGTGGAAGCCGCGCTGATCGAAGATCCGTCCGTGCCCGTGGTGGTGCATCTGGATCACGGCCCGAGCTTTGAGATGTGCCGCGACTGCATAGACGGCGGCTTCACCTCGGTGATGATCGACGGCTCCCACCTGCCTTATGAGGAAAATATCGCGCTGACCAGGCAGGTTGTGGACTACGCCCATCCCAGAAATGTCTGGGTGGAGGCCGAGCTGGGCAAGCTGGCCGGCGTGGAAGGGCATGTCAGCTCCGCGGAGCATGTCTATACCGATCCTGATCAGGCTGTGGATTTTGTGCGCCGCACGCAGTGCGACTCCCTGGCCGTGGCCATCGGCACCAGCCACGGAGCCTATAAATTCAAGGGAGAGGCCAGACTCGACTTTGCCCGGCTGGAGGCGATCAGCGCCAGGCTGCCCGGTTACCCCCTGGTGCTGCACGGCGCTTCCAGCGTGCCGCAGGAGTTCGTGGAGCTCTGCAACAACTACGGCGGCCAGGTGGGCGGCGCCAGAGGCGTGCCCGAGGACATGCTGCGCAAAGCCGCGGGCATGGGGGTCTGCAAAATCAATGTGGACACGGACATCCGGCTGGCCCTCACTGCCTCCATCCGCCAGTACCTTGCCGAGCACCCGGAGCAGTTCGATCCCAGATCCTATCTGACTCCGGCCCGTGAAGCGGTCAGAAACATGGTGGCGCATAAAATCCGCGACGTAATGGGCTCGTCCGGCAAAGCCTGAGTGGAATCGTCCATAGGAACACTGCCGTGAGCATTCCGACGTGCGCGCAACAGGCCGGAATCCTTGCGGCCTCGTGCTCGCTGCTTCCTGCAGGCCGGTCGGAGACACGGCTCGGGGATTTCTGCCGGTTCCGAATATCCGCCGATGCCTTTCTTCTCCGGACTGCTCATCCCCTTTACCAAGGAGCGCAAAGATGCCCGTACAACTGGGAATGAACGGCTTCGGCCGCATTGGCCGCTACCTGCTGCGCCTGCTGGCCGACGACCGGGATCTTCGGGTCGCGGCCATCAACGCCCGCGCGGATAACGCGGCCCTGGCCTATCTTTTCAAATACGATTCAACATACGGCATATTTCCCGGCGAGGTAAGCCATGACGCGGACGGCATCATCGTCAACGGCCGTCACATCGCGGTTACCCGCCACAAGGCCGGAGAATGGGAATGGCAACGCCTCGGCGTGAGCCTGGCCGTGGAAACCACAGGGACCATCAAGGACCGGGCCGGGCTTGCCCAACATCTGGCCTGCGGGGCTGAAAAAGTGGTGATTTCCGCTCCGGCCAAGGACGCGGACGCCATGATCGTCATGGGCGTGAACCAGGATGTCTATGATCCGGCAAAAGACGCGGTTATTTCCGCGGCCTCCTGCACCACCAACTGTCTGGCTCCCGCGGCCAAGGTGCTGCACGAAAACTTCCGCATCCGTCACGGCCTGATGACCACCATCCATTCCTATACCATGAGCCAGCGCATTCTGGACGGTTCGCACAAGGACTGGCGGCGCGGTCGGGCCGCCGCGGTTTCCATGGTTCCCTCCAGCACGGGCGCGGCCAAGGCCGTGGGCGTGGTCATACCCGAGCTTGCAGGCAAAATGAACGGCATGTCCGTGCGCGTGCCGACCTTTGACTGCTCTCTCGTGGATCTGACCTGCGAGGTGGAA
Source organism: Desulfovibrio sp. ZJ200 (assembly GCF_011039095.1). Classification (NCBI taxonomy): domain Bacteria; kingdom Pseudomonadati; phylum Thermodesulfobacteriota; class Desulfovibrionia; order Desulfovibrionales; family Desulfovibrionaceae; genus Desulfovibrio; species Desulfovibrio sp. ZJ200. The sequence goes on from NZ_JAAKEH010000004.1 coordinate 91,554, forward strand.
CAGCCCTGTGACGCAGCCGCGGTCAACGCGGCCCTTCAGGCGGCAAGCCAGGGCCCCCTGAAGGAGAATATGGGCTTTTCCGAAGAGCCGCTGGTTTCCATCGACTACAGGGGCAGTACCTGCGGCGGGGTCGTGGATGCCCTGTCCACGCAGGTGATGGATAAAACCATGGTCAAACTGCTGCTCTGGTATGACAATGAAGCGGGCTTCACCAATCAGCTCCTGCGGCTGTTGCGCATGGTGGGCAGGGACTGCTAAAGCCCCTTCCGCCGCAGCAGGGCAATGCGCCCGCTTTCTGACCTTTGCCTGCCTGACGATCCCAACGCTTTCGAGCCCGCGTGCCATGACGCGGGCTCGTTTGTTTCCCCCGCTCCGGCGGCCTGTGTGGCGGCAAAATTTGCCGCATGCCGCGCACGCGGCCTGATTTTTCCCCTTATTTTTACAAAAGATACATAAATAAAAATAGTTATAACCCGGAAAAATTTTCCGCACAGCCCTAAGAGTTCGCCCCTGTCAACCGATACTGCATAGCAGAGGCGGCAGGACGCAAGGACGCGTCGGCATCGGGCGCCGCCCGCGACATACAACATTCATGGAGGAATGTATGTATATCAATCACAATCAGATGGCCCAGAACGTGGGCAACACTCTCACATCCCACTACGGCAATTTGCAAACCTCAACCACCCGCCTGTCCACAGGCCTGCGGATCAATTCCGCTGCCGACGACGCCGCGGGCCTGGCCATCCGCGAGCTGATGCGCACGGACATCGCGGCCTTGCAGCAGGGCGTGCGCAACGCCAATGACGCCATTTCCCTCATTCAGACCGCCGACGGCGCCCTGGGCATCATCGACGAAAAGCTGACCCGCATGAAGGAACTGGCCGAACAGGCGGCCACCGGCACCTATGATTCCACCCAGCGTCTGATGATTGAATCCGAATATCAGGCCATGGCCTCGGAAATCACCCGAATCGCCAATGCCACGGATTTCAACGGCATTCATCTTTTGGACGGGAATCTCTCCAGCAACACGCACAACGGCTCCGGCATAACGTCCACCGGCAAGCTGAAGGTGCATTTCGGCACGGCCAACGACTCGGCGGAAGACTATTACTACATCCAGATCGGCACGAGCACGGCCTCGGCTCTTGGCGTGGGCAATCAGGCCGCAGCCACCTCCATGGCGCGCACGGTCTCCACCCAACAGGCCGCTCAGAAAGCCCTGGTGGGCCTGACCAACGCCGTGGTCTCCAAGGACAAGATCCGCGCCAATCTCGGCGCCTTGCAGCACCGTCTTGAGAACACCATTTCCAACCTGACCACCCAGGCCGAGAATCTGCAATCGGCGGAATCGCGCATCTCAGACGTGGACGTGGCCACGGAAATGACGCAGTTCGTACACAACCAGATTCTTACCCAATCGGCCGTGGCCATGCTTTCGCAGGCCAACAACATGCCCAAGCTGGCCTTGTCGCTGATCAGCTAGAGCAGATTACCTTTGACTTTTTATGAAAGTCAAAGGTGGCATTCAGGCGAAAAACGCGGTTTTCGCCTGAATGTACGCCGCGTTGCGGCGGCTGCCGCTTTCGCGTCAGCAGAGCATTTTCAAAGAGAAAATGCTCTGGGAAAACTTCGTGGCGGAGGGAGACAACCCCTGATCGAGCCCGCGGCAGGGGAGTGCCGCGGGCCCGGCAACATGCATTGCCTGATATGAACAAAAAGCCCCCGCCAGAACGGCGGGGGCTCGCGGGCCGGAGCGCTGGCCCGTGTGGAGGAGGATTTATTCCTTCACAATTTCTATGGATTTCGTCTGCGTTTCAGAGGTCGCCTTGCGCGGAATGGCAATATGCAGCACGCCGTTCTTGCAGCTTGCGGTGATGGCGTCCGTGTCGGCGTCCTCCGGCAGGGCCAGCACCCGCTGGAAGGAACCGTAAGCGCGTTCCAGCACATGCTGGTTTTTCTGATCCCCGCTGCTTTCCTGCTTTTTCTCGCCGGCAATGACCAGGGTGTTGTCGCGCACTTCCACCTTGACATTTTCAGGTTCCACGCCGGGCAGTTCCATGCTCAGCGCATAGGCTTTCTCATCGCTGGTCAGATCCAGACTGGGCAAAATATCGGCTTGAATTTTCTGCCGTCGCCAAAAAGGCAAAAAATCGTTCATGGCTTCCCACGGCGTAATCATGCCGTTGAGCATGCTCTGAAAGAATCCATCCCAATCATCACGTCCGGGCGTCACGGGCAGGTCGTCCTGACGTGGTGCGGCCCCACGCGGCCCAGACCAGCGACGGGGAAGCAAACGAAGATTATTCATAACTGACCTCCTGTGAAAAACATCTTATCCTATTAATAAGCATCCTCTTATTTACGTCAATAGCCTGTGGAAAAGTTTTCGCTCCTGCGCGCCACCGCACCCGCGTGTTTGTTTGTGCAAGGGCCGTCTTCTTTTTGACGGCGCTGCCCCGCCGTATGTTGCGGGAAAAGGCGGGCATGCGCTGCTCAGAGTATGGCCCCTTTTTGGCATAGATCCTGCTTTAGCAGGAGTGCAGGTTTTTTCAGGCATTTTTTGCCTCCCCTGACGCCACGAGTCAGGGCGAACAAGGGGTCAGCCCTTGTCGGCAGGGGCTGCGCGGGCCTGGTGCTTTCGGTTCTCACGCCGAAAAGGCAGGCAAGCGCATCGGGAACGTCACCATCAACCCTGCATGCGCAGGCATTGTGCGGCGGCAGTCCGCAAGGACGCGGGCGTGCAAAGTGCACCGCCGGGCACACAGCACATTCATGGAGGAATGTCATGTATATCAATCACAACCAAATGGCCACCAACGTCGCCAACACTCTGACGAGCCACTACGGCAATCTGCAAACCTCGACCGAGCGTCTGTCCACGGGCCTGCGGGTCAACTCCGCGGCCGACGACGCCGCGGGCCTGGCCATCCGCGAGCTGATGCGCACGGATATTGCGGCCTTGCAGCAGGGCGTGCGCAACGCCAATGACGCCATTTCCCTCATTCAGACCGCCGACGGCGCCCTGGGCATCATCGACGAAAAGCTGACCCGCATGAAGGAACTGGCCGAACAGGCGGCCACCGGCACTTATGATTCCACCCAGCGTCTGATGATTGAATCCGAATATCAGGCCATGGCCTCGGAAATCACCCGAATCGCCAATGCCACGGATTTCAACGGCATTCATCTTTTGGACGGGAATCTCTCCAGCAGCACGCACAACGGCGCCGGCATGACGGCCACCGGCAAGATGAAGATCCACTTCGGCACGGCCAACGACTCGGCGGAAGACTATTACTACATCCAGATCGGCACGAGCACGGCCTCGGCCCTGGGCGTGGGCAATCAGGCCGCAGCCACCTCCATGGCGCGCACGGTCTCCACGCAGGAGGCCGCTCAGAAGGCCCTGGTGGGCCTGACCAACGCCGTGGTCTCCAAGGACAAGATCCGCGCGCATCTGGGCGCGCTGCAGAACCGTCTGGAAAACACCATCTCCAACCTCACCACCCAAGCCGAAAACCTGCAATCGGCGGAATCGCGCATTTCCGATGTGGACGTGGCCACGGAAATGACCCAGTTCGTCCGCAACCAGATCCTCACCCAGTCGGCCGTGGCCATGCTTTCGCAGGCCAACAGCATGCCCAAGATGGCCATGCAGCTCATCGGCGGCTAACTCGGCTGAGGGCGTGCGCGGCACGCGAGAAACCGGATATCCCCGGAGGGCCTTGCCCTTCGGGGATATTTTTTGCGTCTTAGAGCAGATTACCTTTGACTTTTTATGAAAGTCACAGGTGGCATTCAGGCCAGGGCCGTGAGATCGTATTCCGTATTTTCCACAATATCGCACTCAAGAAGCGCGCCGGGCGCTACGCCGGGGCCGCTGACGTAGGTGATCCCGTCCACTTCGGGAGCCTGAAACCAGACGCGCCCCTGGTGCAGCCCCGGCCACTCCGGGTGTGGCGCGTCCACCAGCACCGGCAGGCGTTGCCCCAGCCGGGCGGCCAGATACGCCTCGCTGATCCCGGCCTGGATTTGCATGAGTGTTTCACGGCGGGCCTCTTTGATCTCCGGCGGCACCTGATCGGGCAGCGCCGCCGCAGGCGTGCCTTCTTCGGCCTGGTAGGCGAAAACGCCCAGATGCTGAAAGCGGGCTTCTTCCACAAAGCGGCAGAGGCTTTCAAAATGCGCCTCGCTTTCGCCCGGGTAGCCCACAATGAAGGTGGTGCGCAACGCGGCGTGCGGCAGTATGTCGCGCACCGTGTCGAGCACGCGCCGGGGATCACTGGCAAAGGGGCGGCCCATGCGGGAGAGCACTTCCGGGTGGGCATGTTGCAGGGGGATGTCCAGATACGGCAGGAGCGGCGGCCCGCAGGCCTTGATCAGGCGCAAAAGTTCCGGCGTGACGCCGCTGGGATACAAATACAGCAGCCGCAGCCAGGCCAGGCCATCAAGCCCGGCCAGGCGCTCCAGCAAGGACGCAAGGCCGCGCCCCGGCTCTTCCGGGCCGAAATCCGCGCCCCAGGAGGTCACGTCCTGGGCCACCAGAACAAGCTCGCGCACCCCCCGCGCCAGCAGATCCCGGGCCTCGGCCAGCAGGCTTTCGGCCCGCACGGATTTGAGCGCGCCCCTGATGGAGGGAATGGTGCAGAACGCGCAGGCATGGCGGCAACCTTCGCCGATCTTCAGCCAGGCATAGGATGGCCCGGTGGAAAGCAGGCGTCCGGAGCTGCCGCGCGGCGGCTCGGGCAGAGCCAGGGCGCGGGCCAGCAGGCGCGGCCAGTCCTCCAGGCGCGCGGTGGGCAGCCAGAGGTCCACCTCGGGCAACTCCCGGGCCAGGGTCTGCGCGCCGTAGCGGCCCACCATGCAGCCCGCCACGGCCAGCAGCGGCTTTTTTCGGCAGCGGGCCAGACGGTTGATGGCCTCCAGCACGGCCCGCACCGATTCACGCACTGCCGGCTCGATAAAGCCGCAGGTATTGATCAAAACCAGACGCGCGCGGCCCATCTGCGCAACGCTTTTGACAGGCAGGCCCAGAGAGCCCAGAAGGCGCTCGCTGTCCACGCGATTCTTGGGGCAGCCCAGGCTCAGGGACCAGACCGGCAGCGATTTTGGAGCTGATGTGTTTTGCATCTGCCCAGCTTATCGCGGCAGCCGCGCCTTGTCATCCCCTGCGCGCCCGGCCGCGCTAAACGCTCTACGCCATCTTTTCAACGGCGCAAAGGACATTTTTTTCGCCTTGATCGAAAATTTTTATGATTTACCGGGCTGGCGTCTTGACAAGTTCACTGCGTCTGGGCTACGAAAAACAAATTCAAGGCGGTGGGCGCTGGCGCGCCTGCCGTCGCATCCTGATGCGGGACGCATGTTCACAACGGGGTGGCCTGAATAGGCCCCCTTTTTTTTGTCCTCGCGGCCGGCCCGGCTGTTCCGGGCAAGGTGTCCGCAGCCAGCCGCCAGGGCTGCCGCCAAGGAAGATATGACCGAAAACGACCTCAAAAAAAATGTTATCCGCCTGGCCGAGCCCGTGGCCCGCTCTCTGGGGCTGATCATCTGGGGCGTGGAAATCAGCCGGGCCGGGCGCATGATCCTGCGGCTCTTTGTGGACGTGCCCCGGCTGGAGCAGGAGGCTGCGGCCCTCCAGGCCCGGCCCGACCGCGATCAGGCGCCCGTTGAGGCAGTTTTTTCGGCCCCGGCGCCCTCTGCCGCAACTTCTCCTGCCCCGGCTTCCCCCTGCTCGGCTTCCCCCTGCTCGGCTTCCATTGACCAGTGCGAGGAAATTTCGCGCCATCTGGCGCTTGCCCTGGAGGTGGAAGACATCATCCCCGAGGCCTATGTGCTGGAAGTTTCCACGCCCGGTCTCACGCGCACTTTTTTCAGTCTTGCGCAGATGCGCCCGTATCTGGGCGACATGCTGGAGGCCCGGCTGCATGCGCCTCTGGCTCCCCGGGGCAGGCATCCTGCCGCTGCGGACGATGCGGGGCGCAGGATCTGGCGCGGCAGGCTGGCGGCAGTAGAGGAGGACGGCTTTGTGCTTGAGCCGGCCCTGGTTTCGCCCGAGGGCGAGGTGCAGCCTGAGGATCTGCCGCCTGTGCGCCTGCCCTGGCAGGCCGTGCGCAAGGCCAGCCGCATGCATATTTTCTGCCGGCCCGGCAAACCCGGAAAAAAACCGGGCAAAAAGACCGGAAAAGCCGCCGGGGAAAAAACGGGCAAGAATATTGCCGCAATGGAAAACACGGCCGACTGATGTCGGCAGCAGCGATTTTGACGCCGCAACGCGCGGCGGACGGAGGCGACCATGAATCTTGAGCTCAAAAAGGCCATTGATCAGATCAGCAAGGACAAAGGCCTGGATCGCGACATGCTCATCGACACCCTGGAAGATGCCGTGCGCACTTCCGTGCTGCGCCGCTTCAGCGAAGATATGGACGTGGAAGTGACCTACAATGACGAGACAGGCGACATTGAGGTCTACCAGTTCAAAATCGTGGTGGAGGACGACGACGTGGCCAACGAGGATACCCAGATCGCCCTGGCTGACGCCCGTGAGCATGATCCTTCCGTGCAGCTCGACGACGAGATGGGCTTCAGGGTCAAAATCGAGGATCTGGGCCGCATTGCCGCGCAGTCCGCCAAGCAGGTGATCATCCAGCGCATGCGCGACGCCGAGCAGGAAATCATTTATGAGGAATACAAGGATCGCGTGGGCGAAATCGTCTCCGGCATCGTGCAGCGCCGCGACAAGGGCGGCTGGGTGATCAATCTGGGCCGCACCGAAGCCGTTCTGCCCCGCGAGGAGCAGATCCCGCGCGAGCATTACAAACGCAATGATCGCGTTCAGGCCCTGATTACCGAAGTGCGCAAGGAAGGCCGCGGCCCGCAGATCGTCATTTCCCGCGCGCACCGCGACTACATGGCCGCGCTCTTCCGCCGCGAGGTGCCCGAGGTGGACGACGGCGTGGTCCAGCTCATGGGCGTGGCCCGCGATCCCGGCTCCCGCGCCAAAGTGGCCGTGCTCTCGCGTGAGCGGGACGTGGACCCGGTGGGCGCCTGCGTGGGCGTGCGCGGCTCGCGCATCCAGAATATCGTGCAGGAGCTGCGCGGCGAGCGCATCGACATCGTGGTCTGGAGCCCGGATATTGCCACCTATGCCCGCAACGCCCTGGCTCCGGCCCTGGTTTCGCGCATCGTGGTGGATGAAGAGGAAAATCTTCTGGAAGTGATCGTGCCGGATGATCAGCTGACCAACGCCATCGGCCGCAAGGGCCAGAACGTCAAGCTGGCCGCGCGCCTCCTGGGCTGGAAAGTCGATATTTTCACCGAGACCCGCTACAACGAGGCCAATGCCATCGGCCACGGCCTTGAGCAGGTGGCCAGCGTGGCCGAAGTTTCCATAGAGGCCCTTCTGGAAGCGGGCTATTCCTCGCTGGACGCCCTGCGCTCGGCCAGCGACGAAGAACTGGCGGAAAAGCTGACCATCAGCGCCTCGCGGATCGCGGATCTGCGCTCGGCCATCAACTTCCTGGCGCCGGTGGTGGAAAGCACGCCGGAATCCTCGGCTGTGGAGCTCGGCAAAATCGGGCAGGAAACGGAAGAAAGCGCGCCGCAGGCCGCAGAAGCTGAGGATTCCGGAAAATAGAGCGTTTTGCTAATGAAATTAGCTAAACGCTCTGGCGACAGCGTTAGCTGGCGCCCGCGCCGGCGGTAGCCGTTAGCAAGCTTTGCTTGCTTGCGCCAGCCGTTGGCGAGTCTGCGAGCCTTACGGATGGCGACAGCGGTTTCGTTGCATGTTTTTTGTGGTAACTCATTGCTGTCTCCATCCGTAGCTTCCTTCGTCGCAACGGCTGAAGCCTGGACGCGAAATGATGGCAGCGTAGTGATTGAAAATGGATATTTTCAATCAGAAAATACTCTAAGGCTGTCGCAGTGAAACACGATTTTGTCGCAGACGGACCGGTGCGCATGTGCGTGATCTGCCGTCGGCGTTTTCCCAAAGCCGCGCTGACGCGCCATGTGCTGACGCCGCAGGGGAATTTGAGTATTGACCCGGAAAAAGCCAGACCTGGCAGGGGCTGGTATCTGTGTTCCGATCCTGTTTGCGCGTTGAAATTCGCAAAATACAGGCCCGGCGCACGGCGCGCGGCAGCCGTTATGCGGAAAACGCGCATTGCCCTGGCTGTTGCGGCGCAGCCGCTTGCAGAGAAGGACAGCAGAGACACGGATGGCGACAGCCTTGACAAGGGGGGTAAACATGCCTGAAGAAAAAGTCAAAATAAAGGATCTCCTCGGCGAGCTTGAAGTGCCGGCCAAGGATATGCTGCGCGCGCTGCGCGAGCTGGGCCTGCCCGCCAAAAGCACGGCTGGTTCCGTGTCCGTGGAGGATGCCGCGCGCCTGCGCGGACATTTCGCGGGCCAGAAACAGGGTGGCGTGGAGCGCACGGAAGTGCACCCCAACGTCATTGTGCGCCGTCGCCGCAGGGACGCCGCCCCGGCTGCCCAGGGCGAAGCCAATGCCGTTGCCGCGCGCCATGCCGCGGAAACGCCTCCGGCAACAGCCCCCACGCAGGAAGCTGCCCCGCCGACCTCCCGGGACAAGCCCCAGACAGCCGGCGTTGAGGCCGACGCCCCCGCAGTTCAGGCTGCGGCCGCCCAATCCCCGGATGTTCCACCGGCTGCCGGGGCAAAAGGCGAGCCCCGGACCACAGAGGCCGCGCCGCGGCCGCCCAGGCCCGCCCGTATCGTTACGGCAGCCCGGGTCATCAGCCGCCCCAACGAGGCGGCCCCGCGGTCGGAACCGGCCCCGGCCCCGCAGGCTGTTGCCGCGCCCGAGGCAAAGGCCGACGAGCCCCCGGCCGAAGCCCCGGAAAAAAGCGCCAAAACGACTTCCCGTCTGGCCCGGCCTGACGCTTCAGCCGTGCCCGAAGGCTCTTCCGCGCCCACCCTGCCCCCGCGCGCGGCCGAGCCCAAACACGAAGAAAATCCCGCACAGAGCGCCAATGAAACGGCCGATGCAGCCCCCCGCCGCTCCCCCCGGGCGGAAGCCGCGTCCGCGCCTCAGGTCCGGGTTATTTCCCGGCCTGCTCCGGGCGCGCCTTCACCGCGGAATGCCCGCCCGGCAGGCGCGCGGCCCGGCCCCGGCGGCCAACGCCCGGGCCGCCCCGGCGACAGCTCGCGACCGGCTCGCCCCGGGGGCTCCGGCGGCGCGCGGCCCGGCGGTTTCGGCCAGCCAGCGCCTGCGGCGCCCGCTGACGCCCGCGACGGCCAGAGCAAGAAAAAACGACTCAAGGGCCGTCGCACCGTTGACTTTCACCAGGGCGACTTTGGCCGCCGCCAGGATGACGACGACGCCCCGCGTCTGAACCGCGGCAAAGGCCGCCGCAAGAGCGGCAAAGCCGCGCCCGCGCCCCAGGCCACGCAGCCGTTGAAGGCCGCCAAACGCAAAATCCGCATCACCGAGGCCATCCGCGTGGCGGACATGGCCCATCAGATGGGCCTGAAGGCCAACGAAATCATCAAGGTGCTCTTCGGCCTGGGCGTAATGGCCACCATCAATCAATCCCTGGACATCGACACCGCTGCCCTGGTCGCTGCGGAGTTCGGCTACGAGGTGGAAAAAATCGGCTTCTCCGAGGACGATTACCTGCTTCCCAAGGACGCGGACGCGCCCGAAAGCCTCAAGCCGCGTCCGCCTGTGGTCACGATCATGGGCCATGTGGACCACGGCAAGACCTCGCTGCTGGACGCCATCCGCAAATCCAACGTGACCAGCGGCGAGGCGGGCGGCATTACCCAGCATATCGGCGCCTACCATGTGAAGACCAAGCGCGGGGAAATCGTCTTTCTGGACACGCCCGGCCACGAAGCCTTTACGGCCATGCGGGCGCGCGGCGCGCAGATCACGGATCTGGTCATCCTTGTGGTGGCTGCGGACGACGGCGTCATGGAGCAGACCCGCGAGGCCATCAACCACTCGCGCGCGGCCAACGTGCCGATCATGGTGGCCGTGAACAAGATGGACAAACCCGGCGCGGACCCGGATCGCGTGCTGCGCGAGCTGGCCGAGCTGGGCCTGCAGCCCGAAGCCTGGGGCGGCGATACCATTGTGGCCAAAGTTTCGGCCAAGACCCGCGAGGGCCTGGACGAGCTTCTGGAAATGGTGGCCCTGCAGTCGGAAATCATGGAGCTTACGGCCAACCCGGACAAAGCCGCGCGCGGCCACATTGTGGAAGCCAGGCTGGATAAGGGCCGCGGCCCCATAGCCACGGTGCTGATCCAGGAGGGCACGCTTAAACAGGGCGACAACTTTGTCTGCGGGCCTTTTTCCGGCCGCGTGCGCGCCCTGACCAACGATCAGGGCAAAAAGGTCAAGGAGGCCGGCCCTTCCCTGCCCGTGGAAGTGCAGGGTTTTGAAGGCGTGCCCGAGGCGGGCGAGGAATTTTTTGTGGTGGCCGACGAAAAGCTGGCCCGCCGCATTGCCGATTCCCGCGCGGCCAAACAGCGCGAGCGGGATCTGGCTTCCGAGTCCAGAGTCACGTTGGAGACCTTCCTTTCCCAGCGCGCCTCGGATCAGGAAACCCTGACCCTCAACCTGGTTGTCAAGGCCGATGTGCAGGGCAGCCTGGAAGCCATTACCGAAGCCCTGAACAAGCAGAGCACGGATAAAGTGCGGCTGCATGTGGTGCATGGCGGCGCAGGCGCGATCACGGAATCCGACATCCTGCTGGCCTCGGCCTCCCAGGCGATCATTATCGGCTTCAACGTGCGGCCCACAGCCAAAATCAAGGACGTGGCGGAACACGAAAACGTGGATATCCGCTTCTATGACATTATTTACAAACTGGTGGACGACATCAAGAGCGCCATGACCGGCATGCTTGCCCCGGTGCAGCGCGAGGTCTATCTGGGCCAGGCCGAAGTGCGCGAAACCTTCAGCGTGCCCAGGGTCGGCGTCATTGCCGGTTCGTATGTGGCGGACGGCAAAATCGCCCGCAACGCGGGCGTGCGGCTTTTGCGCGACGGCGTGGTGGTGTACACCGGCAAGATCTCGTCCCTCAAGCGTTTCAAGGACGATGCCAGGGAAGTGGTCAAGGGCAATGAATGCGGCGTGGGCCTTGAGAACTTCAACGACGTGAAGGTCGGCGACATCATCGAGGCTTTTGAAACTGTGGAGGAGGCTGCCACACTGTAGGCCAGTCGTTGCGCAGGCGGCGCTGCACGGCTCTGCTGTCGCCATCCGTACGGCTCGAAGACTCGCCTACGGCTGCCGCATCGAGGCTTTTGAAACTGTGGAGGAGGCTGCCACACTGTAGCGGCAGAGGCCAAAGCCGGGTTTTGGCCTGGCTTTGAGCCGCCGGAGTATACGACGAAAAACAGCCTTTTTTACGCCGGCTGCGTCAGCAAAGCATTTTTGCTGCTCACGTACTTGAGTACGCTGCGCGCAAAAATGTTTTGCTTCCTTGCCGGCGCGAAAAAAATCTTATTTTTGCCGCATTCTCCCGGCCCTGCCACCCGCCCTGCGGCGGGACAGAGGAGGCTGACGCTCAATGATCCCAAGAAATAGACTCGCCGGTAACTCTGATATGCCACGGATCTTCTTTCAGTATTGAACGTCGCTGCCTTTGCTCCGCCGGCGCGAAGCAAAGGCGGATAGCTTGTGCCGGAGTATGCGGCAAAGAAAACAACTGCCCCAAGCCGGGGCCAAGGCACAGTTTTTATGCCCCTGTTCATGGCGGTACTGACCGTTGAATTCAGCCTGGACGGCAACGACAATCTCAAGGCCAAACGCCGGGTCGCCAACAGCCTGAAACAAAAAACCCGCAACAAGTTCAACGTGGCCATTGCCGAGGCAGGCACCGAGGATAGTCTCACCCGCCTGCGTCTGGCCGTGGCCTCCATTTCCAACAGCGAGACGCATCTGCGCAGCCGCATGGACAAATGCGCCCTGATGATGGAAGCGATCTGCCCCGAGGAAATGGTGGACAGCCAGGTGGAAATCTATGCCGCAGACTGATCTGATCCCCGCGAGCTTTATGGCGGGCGCGCAACGCATGGCCCGGGTTCTGAGCGGGCTTGATCGCGTGCTGATTTCCGGCCATGTCAATCCCGACGGCGACGCCGCGGGCTCGCTGGCCGCGGCCGGGCTGATTCTGCGCTCTCTCGGCAAGGAATTCGTACTCTACAGCAGCACAGGCCTGCCGCAGTATCTCAATTTTTTCCCCTTGCCCGGCGCCATCCACACCAGCCTTGAACGCTTGCCCTTCCAGCCCCAAAGCGCCCTGCTTCTGGACTGCGGCGAGCCGCACCGCCTGGGCCGGGAGCTGGCCGGGCGTCTGCCCGCTCTGGCAAGCGTGAACATCGATCACCATCTGGGCGGAAACGGCATGGGCAGCCTGGCCAACTGGGTGGAGCCCGCAGCGGCGGCCACCGCGCAACTCATGGCCTATGTGGCCCTGGCCGCGGGCCTGCCGCTCAAGGAGGGCCTGGCCGATGCCGTGGCTTTGGGCGTCATAACGGATACAGGCGGCTTCTGCCACGGCAGCACCAGCGCGGACGTGCTCTTTCTCTGCGCCGCTCTGGTGGCGGACGGCTGCGATCTCACCGGCCTGCGCCAACACCTGGAAAACAACTGGAGTCCGGGCAGGATGCGCCTGTGGGGACGGCTCATGGAGCGCGCGCGGCTGACGCGGGGCGGCAGCGTGGCTTTCTGCCGGGTGCTGCTGGAAGATCTGGCCCAATGCCAGGCCTGTAAAGAGGACTTGGAAGGCTTTGTGGAGCAGTTGCGGCGTTTGCGCGGGGTCAGGGTGGCCGCGCTCTTGCGCGAGGAAGGCCCGCAGCTCTGCAAATTCAGCCTGCGTTCTTATGGGAACACTGACGTGCGGGGCACGGCCGCGCTGCTGGGCGGCGGCGGCCACTTCAACGCCGCGGGCGGCACATTGCGGCTGACGCCGGATCAGGCGGAAAAGGCGTTGCTGGCCGCCGTGGAGCGGCAATTGAACGAGGCAGAGGCGGCCGCGCCTCTGCCCTCGCTGCCCGGATGCGGGCAAGATCTTGTCCCGTCAAGCGACCCTGGAGCGGATTACCTTTGACTTTTTATGAAAGTCAAAGGTGGCATTCAGGCGAAAAACGCGGTTTTCACCTGAATGTACGCCGAGTTGCGGCGGCTGCCGCTTTCGCGTCAGCAGAGCATTTTCAAAGAGAAAATGCTCTGCTGTTCAGAGGCGTCTGCCCTGCATGGCGCTCTGATACTTTTTGACTTCCCCTCCCAGTACGGCTATGGTTGCAACTTGCGTATGATGAAACACAACGCGGCGACTCAGACAAGCGCAGGCAGCACTGCCCGGGACATGGCGCGCGAGAGCGGCCCTCAGGCCGCGCGTTTGCCGCAACTGCCCCAATTACATGGGGTACTGGTGCTGAACAAGCCCTCCGGCCCCACCTCGGCCCGGTGTCTGACGGCCCTCAAGCGTCTGGGGCAGAAAAAAATCGGTCATGCAGGAACCCTGGACCCGCTGGCCTCGGGCGTGCTGCTGGTTTTGCTGGGGCAGGCCACCAAGCTTTCATCCCATTTGCTGGCAGGCGGCGGCAAGATTTACAGCGGCATTTTACGCCTGGGGCAGACCACCGACACCTGGGACAGCCAGGGCACGGTAGTGGCCGAAGCCCCGTGGGAGCACATCAGCGCGGAAGACGCCCGCCGCGAGATCGCCCTCTGGCGGGAAATGCGCGAGCAGCCTGTGCCGCCCTATTCGGCGGCCAAGCATGAGGGGCAGCCTTTGTACAAGCTGGCCCGCAAAGGCGCCGCGGCTCCGGCCAAGATCAAACGCATGGAAATTTCACAGGCGGACACGCTCGACGTGAGCCTGCCGTTTGTGCGCTTTCGGGTCGCTTGCAGTTCCGGCACCTATATACGCTCCCTGGCCCACAGCTTGGGGATGCGCCTTGGGTGCGGAGCCGTGCTCACGGAACTGACCCGGGAGTACAGCCACCCCTTCGGCCTGGACGTGGCCTGCGATCTGCAGGAAGTCACGGCCGATCCCGCCCTGCTGGCCGCCAGCCTGCGCCCCATTGCCGAGGCGTTGCCGCACTGGCCCAGGGTGGAGCTCACGCCGGAGGAAGCTCTGCGCGTGCGCAACGGCATGGCCGTGCCCTGCCGCTCGCGGCCCCTGACCGGGCCAATGGCGGAAAACGGACATGAATCGGCGCTGCTGCTGCACAGGGGCGAAGCCCTGGCGCTGGCGCAGCGCGCGGATTCGCCCGGGGGGCACTGCTGGACCGTGTTGCGGGGGCTTTGGAAGTAACTTTATCCTGGTAAGGAGAACTGCTGTGGTCATGGATGCGGCTCAGAAAAAAGCGGTCATTGACGCCCACGCCAAACACGAGGGTGATACGGGCTCCCCGGAAGTTCAGGTGGCTTTGCTCACCGCGCGCATTGAGGGCCTGACCGGGCACTTCAAAGTGCACAAAAAAGATTTTCACTCCCGCACCGGTCTGCTCAAACTCGTGGGCCAGCGCCGCAAGATCCTGAACTATCTGAAAAAGAAAGATATTCAGCGATATCGCGGCCTTATTGAAAAGCTGGGCTTGCGCAAGTAATTTCAGGTACAGGCGGGGGAGCGGCGGCGCTCCCCCTTGCCGCATTCTGGGCCAAAGCCCGCATGCGGTCTGATGGCGACGCTCCCAAGCGGAGCACAAACGCGAGATGAAGGGGGGTCCGGGAAAATCAGGCAAAGGAGCGCGTGCCCGCGGCAGGCCGTCGGCGCATCCGGCGGCGCGGACGCCACGCAGCCGCGTTCGTCTTTTTGTGCCCGATTTTGCCGGAATCCCCTTCCACGAGCAAAGGATTCACTCACATGTTGCAGGATATTTTCAATCCCACCAGGATCACAGCCCAGGTGGGCGGCAGGGAAATCATCTTTGAGGTCGGGCGGCTGGCCAATCAGGCCGACGGCGCGGTCTGGGTGCAGTGCGGGGGCACGGTGGTGCTGGTCACTGTCTGCTCCCAGCCTCTGGAGTTCGACAAGGGCTTTTTCCCGCTCACCGTGGAATATTCCGAAAAAATGTACGCGGCCGGGCGCATTCCCGGCAGTTTCTTCCGCCGCGAGATCGGCCGCCCCTCGGAGCGCGAAACCCTGGTTTCGCGGCTGATCGACCGGCCCATCCGGCCGCTTTTCCCCAAGGGCCTCAAGGAAGACGTGCAGGTGCTGGCCAGCGTGATCTCCGCGGATCAGGAGAACGAGTCCGACGTGCTGGCCCTGACCGGCGCGTCCGCGGCCCTGATGCTTTCCTCCCTGCCCTTTGAAGGGCCGGTGGCGGGCGGGCGCATCGGCCGGGTGAACGGGCAGTTTGTGCTCAATCCCTCCTTTGAGCAGCAACAGCAGAGCGATCTGAACATCATTTTCGCGGCCTCGCGCGACGCCCTGACCATGGTGGAAGGCGACGCGCGCTTTTTGCCCGAAGACGTGATTATTGAGGCTCTGGAATGGGGCCGCAAAGAAATCCAGCCCCTGATCGACGCCCAAATGCAATTGCGCGAACGCTGCGGCAAGCCGAAAATGGCCTTCACCCCGCACGAGGATGATCCGGCCCTTCTGGCGCGTGTGCGGGAACTGGCCATGCAGGCCGGCATTGAAGAGGCTTTGCGCGTGCCTGACAAGCTGCCGCGCAAGGAGGCCCGCAAGGCCGTGAAGGAAAAGGTGCTGGAGGCGCTCAAGGCCGATCCGGCCTGGGCCGAAAATGAAGACGCCCTGCAAAACGTGGGCGAGATCATCGGCGATCTGGAAAAGAAGCTGGTGCGCGCGCGCATCGTCAACGAGGGCACGCGCATTGACGGCCGCGACACCAGGAGCGTGCGGCCCATTCAGATCCAGACCGGCGTGCTGCCCAGGGCGCACGGCTCGGCGCTTTTCCGCCGCGGCGAGACCAAATCCCTGGTCATCACCACCCTGGGCTCCTCCACGGACGAGCAACGCATGGACTCCCTGACCGGCGACGTGACCAAACGCTTCATGCTGCACTACAACTTCCCGCCGTATTGCGTGGGCGAAGTCAAAGCGGTGCGCATCTCGCGCCGCGAGATCGGGCACGGCGCCCTGGCTGAGAAATCCCTGCGGCCCATTCTCCCGGCGGATACGGATTTCCCCTTTACCGTGCGGGTGGTGGCCGAAACCATGGAATCCAACGGCTCCTCTTCCATGGCCGCGGTCTGCGGCGGCTCGCTCTCCCTGATGGACGCCGGGGTGCCGGTCAGCGCGCCTGTGGCCGGCGTGGCCATGGGCCTGATCAAAGAAGGCGACCAGTTCGTGGTGCTTACCGACATCCTGGGCGATGAAGACGCGCTCGGCGACATGGATTTCAAGATCGCGGGCACGGCCGACGGGGTGACCGGCGTGCAGATGGACATCAAGATCACCGGCCTGACCACGGACATCATGCGCACGGCCATGCAGCAGGCCCGCGAAGGCCGCCTGCACATACTGGCCGAAATGGCCAAGGCCCTGGAAGGCCCGCGCAAGGAGCTTTCGCGCTACGCGCCGCAACATGCCGAGCTTTTTGTGAATCCGGACATCATCCGGCTGATCATCGGCCCGGGCGGCAAGAACATCAAGGCCATCACCGCGGCCACCGGCGCTTCCGTGGATATCGAGGATTCCGGCCGGGTCTCCATTTTCGCGCCCACGGCCGAGGCCCTGGAAAAAGCCCGCGAAATGGTTTCCTACTATGACCAGAGGCCGGATATCGGCAAAAACTACCTGGCCAAGGTGCGCAAGGTCATGGAAATCGGGGCCATTGTGGAAGTGCTGCCCAATGTGGAAGCCCTGGTGCATGTCTCCCAGCTGGACGTGAACCGCGTGGAACAGCCCGGCGACGTGGCGCGTCTGGGCGAGGACATGCTGGTCAAGGTCATTGAGATCAACGGCGATCGCATCCGCGCCAGCCGCAAGGCCGTGCTCCTGGAAGAGCAGGGCCATCCCTGGAATCCCGAAGAAACGGCCCGCCCGCCGCGTTCCGACCGCGGGGACAGGGGCGATCGCGGCGGGCGCGACCGGCGCGGCCGCCCGGATCGCGGGGACCGTCGCTGAGCCGACACAATACGCTTGTCCCGGCCTTTCCCGTTTTTGGGGAAGGCCGGGCGCAACCTTGCAGGAAGCTTCCTTATGCCCAAAAAAAATACAGAAACACTGCCCACTGCAACTCCTGCCGACCGGATTGAAGAGGACGGGAGCAAAAACACGGCAGCCGCCACAGCGCCCACGCCCCCCGGCCCGGCTCGCTCTGTGCGGACTGCCGACGTTGACGGCAAAGCCCCGGAGGCACGCCAACCCACGCCCGAGGAGCTGGAAGCCATGCTCCAGGGCAAAAACCGCAGCCATTTTGAAGGCCTTGGCGATGCCTGGGCCGTGCTCACCGGCCAGAATCCCGCGGCGATCATGCCCCAGATTGTGGGCACCATCATGCACGAGGGCGGCACGCGCCCTTCCTGGCAATGGAAGCGCAACGGCAAAGATCATGTGCTGCTGGCCTGGCCCAAGGATCAGCCGGTGCGCGCCTCCCTGCTGGTCCGCGGCGCGGAAGGCGAAAAACTCGCGCCGGTCACGGCCGTGCCCTTGCTGGACGGCCTGCCCAACGATCTGACCGTGGAAGAGGTGCACCCCTGGCAGAGCGGCGTGGAAGCCAATGTGGCCGTCAGCATGATCCAGGGCAAGAATCCCATGTGGTTTTTTGATCCTCTGTATGGCCGGGATTACGAGGATCTGACGCCCGGCATCACCCACACTTTTTTGCTGGCAGGTCTGGCCTACGGCCTGCGCAAAGCGCTGCTGGATCAGGTGACCATCACCCAGGGCCCGCGCTATGAGGCGTACGCCCAGGCCTGGCTGGAGGAAAATCCCGGCAAAAGCCGTCTGGACGTGCCGCCCCTGAAAGTCGCTGTTACAGGCCGTCATCTGATCATGCCCGGTCGCCACTTTTGCGAATACCAGATGCGCGCCGCCGTGGAAGAAGTGGAGGACTGCCAACTGGAAAAAATGCCGGTGAAGCTGCTGTATCTGAGCTTTCCCTTTGAAAACCGCGCGCCGCTGCGCCTGCCGGTCTATGCCTCCAAAATGGTCCTGGGCGAGTATGTGCCGGAAAAAGGCCAGGAAGTGGACGCCTATGTGTGGCTGCAAGGCCGGATCATCGACATGGACCAAGGCCCGCAGCAATAGAGCGGTTTGCTCATGAAATTAGAGCATTTTTTGATTGAACATATTTTTTTTCAATCAAAAAATGCTCTGGAGCGGCTGCCTTGCGCCGCGCCCGGCACCGCGGGCGGCACGCCGTGCGTCTGCGCACGCGGAGGTGAATCATGAATCCGTCCCTGCTCTGGTTTTTGCTGGGCATTGCCTTTTTGCTGGCCGAGCTGGCGACGCCCACCACTGTGCTGCTCTTTTTCGGCGTCGGGGCCTGGGCCGCGGCTGCGGTCGCGCTGCTGGGCCTGACCACAGGCTGGCAGCTGGCCGCCTTCATGGCGGTTTCCCTGCTCACCCTGATTTTTCTGCGCCGTCATTTGCGCGCCGTATTCGGCGGCCGTTCGCACAAAGCCGCTCCGGAAAACAGCCAGCAGGGCCATCCCCTTTCCGGTCGTCAGGGCATTGTCAGCAAGGCGCTGCATCCCGGCCAAATGGGCGAGGTGAGCATTGACGGCAGTTTCTGGCGCGCCGTGGCGCAAAGCGAAATCCCCCAGGGGCGGCCGGTGCGCGTGCTGGGCACTTTGCCCGCTGATGCCCTGGTTCTGCGGGTCGCGCCCCTGGAAGAGAACGAATAAGCGCTCCGTGCGTTTCGCGCTCCGGCGTGACGATCCCGGAGCCGGAGGAATACTCTATGGAATTCATCAATCATTTCGGCTGGCTCTTTCTGCTGGCCGTGCTGGTGATCATTGTTCTGATCAAAACAGCCGTGGTGGTGCCCAACCAGTCCGCCTTCGTGGTGGAACGCCTGGGCAAATTTCACAAGGTGCTCTACGCCGGTTTTCACCTTCTGGTGCCCTTTGTGGATGTGACGGCCTACAAGCGCAGCCTCAAGGAGCAGGTGCTGGACGTGCCCAAGCAGACCTGCATCACCCGCGACAATGTGAGCGTGGACATTGACGGCGTGCTCTACCTCCAGGTGATCACGCCGGAAAAATCCGCCTACGGCATTTCGGACTACGAATGGGGCGCCATCCAACTGGCCCAGACCTCCTTGCGCTCGGTCATCGGCAAGCTGGAACTGGACAAGACCTTTGAGGAGCGCACCCGGATCAACCAGGAAGTGGTGGAAGCCCTGGACGCGGCCACCGCGCCGTGGGGCGTCAAGGTGCTGCGCTACGAAATCCGGGACATCACGCCCCCGTCCACGGTTATGGAAGCCATGGAAAAGCAGATGCGCGCCGAACGCGAAAAGCGCGCCACCATTGCCGAATCCGAAGGCGAGATGCAGTCCCAGATCAACCGCGCCGAAGGCGCCAAGGCCGCGGCCATCGCCCAGTCCGAGGGCCAGAAGCAGGCCATGATCAATCAGGCCGAAGGCGAGGCCGCCCAGATCCGCACGGTTGCCACGGCAACCGCGGAAGGGCTCAGGATTGTGGGCGATCAACTGGGCAACGACGGCGTGGCCGCGGCCCAGCTCCGCCTGGCCGAGGCCTACATCAGCGAGTTCGGCAAGCTGGCCAAACAGGGCAACAGCCTGATCATACCGGCTGACGTGGCCGATGCGGCGGGCATGGTGGCAACCATGACCAAGATCATCAAGCCCGGTCAGGGCTTGTCTTCCGAAAGGCGTACGAGCTAGAGCAATTTGACTTTTATTTTATTTAAAAATCGTTTAGATTGCAGAGATGAAATTTGCATCTGAAGAAATCCGAACCAAGGCTGTTCATGCGTATCTTGATGGAAAAGCAACAGCCAGGCAATTGGCAGATATTTTAGGTTATACCCCGGCTAGCATCTGCAATTGGGTCAGAGCTTACCGTGAAAACCAACGATTATCAGCCAAACCCAATGGCCATCGCCCAAGTTGTTTCTCATGCGAGGAGATTCGGGAATTGCAAGCCCTTCTTGATAAAAA